>CAZJHA010000013.1:0-19395 GCA_964545755.1 uncultured Halobacteriales archaeon
TGGGCGAGATACGCGGCGAGGAGGGGCGCACGCTGTTTCAGGTGATGTCGACGGGTCACACCACGCTCACCACCTTCCACGCCGACTCGGTGGGCGAGGTGCTCAAGCGGTTCACCACCGACCCCATCAACGTCTCGAAGACGATGTTCACCGCCCTCGATCTCGTCAGTGTGCAGACCGCAACCCGGGTCCGGGGCACGAAGGTCCGCCGGAACACGGCGCTGACCGAGATCAACTACTACGACGCCGAAAACGACGAGATCAACGTCCAGGACGTCTATCAGTGGCAGGCCGAGACCGACGACTACCTCCGGATGGGTACCTCAAGCACGCTCGAAGAGATAAAGTTCGACCGCGGCTGGAGCCAAGAGCGCCTCTCCGAGGAACTGTTTCAGCGGAAGGTGGTGCTCGCCTACCTCGTCGACCGCGGTCTCAACACGTACACGCAGGCCGCCGCCACCCTGCAGGCGTTCATCAACGATCCCGAGGCGATCTTGACCCTCATCGCGAACGACCGACTGGAGGAGAGTCTGGACGACCTCCGCGGGATGGAGAGCGTCCTCATCGACACCGACCCGGCGAAGGAGGCGATGGTGCCACGGCCGGACCCGAGCGAGGAGCTGCGAGAGCACACCGCGTCGATTCTCGCCGAGGCCGAAGACCGCCTGTTCGCCGAGTACGACGGCCGCGAAACGCCGGGGCTGGCTGCCGCCATCGCCGATGGCGGACGAACAGGACCCGACTCCACCGGCACGGAGGAGATGGAGTGAGCTACGGAACCGATGGATTTGGGAACCGGTCGCGGACGCTCGGCGACCGGTTCTATCCGCTGTATCGGTACCTGTTCGATGAGGACGGCGATTTCGCCGACGACATGGAGCGGAAGCTGGCCGCGGCGCGCATGCCCGATACGGTGGAGATGTACCTCTCGCGGGCGCTCGCGGTCGGCGTCATCGCCGGCGCGGTGCTGTGGCTGGTCGCCACGCTGTCGGGCTATCTGGCCGTCGAGTTCTTCGTGACGGGAACGCCGAAACTCACCGACCTCCGGGTGCTTCGCGGGCCTGCTCTGGAGGTCTTCGAGGCGGTGAAGATACCGCTGCTCGTGTTGTTTTCCGGACTCATCTGTGGATTTGTTGGCTTCGTCGCCGGCTTCGGCACGCTCGTCGCCGTGCCCTACTTCCGGGCGAGTTCGCGCAAGCGCGAGATCAACATGCTGCTCGCCGATTCGGTCTCCTTTATGTACGCACTGTCGATTGGTGGGCTGAACCAGCTCGAAATCTTCGAGGCGATGGCGGGGGCCGACGACACCTACGGAGCGGTCGCAAAGGAGTTCGAGAGCATCCACCTCGAAACCGAATACTTCGACACCGATTATCGAACCGCCATCAGGAAACAGGCACTCAGGACCCCGAGCGAGGAGCTGAGCCAGTTCCTGACGGACATGCTCTCGATCATCGACTCCGGCGGCGACATGACCGACTTCCTGAACGACAAGAAGGACAAGCACCTCCGAACCACCAAACAGGAGCAGTCGTTGGTGCTCGAAACGCTCGAACTGTTCGGCGAGATGTACATCACCCTCTCGGTGTTTCCGCTCCTTCTCATCATCCTCGTCGTGATGAGCATGATCGGCGGCTCACAGACCGCGCTGCTGTATATAACCGTCTATGGACTGGTTCCGCTCATCGGTATCGGCTTCACAGTATTGGTTTCGACGGTCAAACAGGACGAGGTCGGCGACGGCTATCTCCACCCCGAAGGAGGCGACGAGCGCGGGGCGAAGACGGGTATCGAGCGCATCACCGACCTCGGACTCGTCGAGCGCTACACCGGTTCGTACGGGGTTTTCGACCGCATCGAGAGCCGCGAGGGAACGTATCGAACGGCGGAACTGCTCACGAAGCCCCATTACTTCTTCCGCGACCATCCGCTTGCCGTGCTCGCGCTCACGCTGCCGGCGTCGGCCGTGCTGGTCGCCTTCGGCGTCATCTCGGGACATGCGCCGACCTCGATTGATGGGTTCATCGCGAACTCCGTCGGCGGGACCTTCGTCTGGGTGTACGTTCCGCTGTACGTGAACTGCCTGCCGGTGGCGGTGTTCTACGAGTGGAACGTTCGCACGCGCCGGCACATCACGGGCAAGCTATCCGAGAACCTCCGTAAACTGTCGAGTGCGAACAGTACAGGATTGACGCTGCTCGAATCGCTGAAGCTCGTCGCCGACACCTCCTCGGGGCGGCTCGCCGAGGAGTTCCGGACGATGCACACGAAGGTGAACTACGGGACGAGTCTGACGACGGCGCTGGTCGAGTTCAACAACAAGTATCACATCCCGCGGCTCGCGCGCACGGTGAACGTCGTCAGCAAGGCCTAGGAGGCCTCCAGTCAGATAACGGAGGTGCTCTCGACGGCGGCGCGCGCGAGCGAGAATCAGGACGACATCGAGCGCGAGCAGCGCTCGCAGGCCCGGATGCAGGTCGTCATCATCGTGATGACGTTCTTCACGCTGCTCGCGGTGATGGCCATCCTGAAGGTGAACTTCCTCGATACGATTGCGGGTCTCGACACGAGCGGTGCGGCGTCGGCCGGACTCGGGGCGAGCATCGACGTCGAGTTGATGGGGATGCTCTTCTTCCACGCGGTGACGATTCAGGGCATCATGTCCGGATTCATCGCGGGCTACATCCGCAGCGGCGACCTGCTTACGGGCGCGAAGTTCGCCGTCGTGCTACCGACGTTCGCGCTCCTCGTCTTCGGAATGGTATAAAATGATGGATGTACTCAAACAGCGACTGAAACGGTTCGTGGACGACGAGCGCGCGGTCTCGCCGGTCGTGGGGTTCGTGTTGATGTTCGCGCTGATAATGATCGTCTTTACGATCTACAACGCGGACGTCGTCCCCGCACAGAACCAAGATGTCGAGTACGAACATACCCAGACGATCGAGGGCCAGATGGAGCAGTTGAGCGCCGCGTTCCTCTCCGCCGACGAGAACGGGTCGACGAAATCCGTGGCGCTCCAGCTCGGCGTGCAGTATCCAACCCGCGTGTTCGGCATCAATCCGGGAACGCCAGTCGGGACGCTCAATACCAGCGAGATGCATGAAGTCAGATTCACGGGCGATACCGAAACTGCGGAGTTCAACACTTCATTTGTCAAATATACGCCGAACTATAATCTGATGCAGCAGGAAACTCAGTACTCCATCGAACACGGCCTGCTGGTGAAAGACTACGACGGCTCGGACAACACCCGGCTCAAAGGGACGGGCGCGCTCTTCTCGTCCGACGACGAAACCGTCAACCTCCGTCTGATCAGCAGCAACCTACAGGAATCCCGGATGTCGACGGTCGTCACCGCGGAAAACGTCGACACTCACAAGATCACCACCACATCGAGCGATGCCACTCTCAGCCTTCCAACCACTCTAGAAAAAGAAGAGTGGAATCGGACGATAACAGGAAGCGAGCAGGTCACCGACTGGAACTATTCCAGCAGTTCTTCCGGTGTCAACAGGGTCAACATCGAATTGAAAAACGGCACTCCGATCAACGTGAACCGCGTCACGGCGGGCAACCCGCCTCCAGAAGGTGAGATCGGGATTCCGCCCTACATCCAGAACGTGACCAAAACGTCGATCAACGCCTCCCTCAACAGCACGACCAATCTTACGGTTGAAACTATGGACATCTTTGGGAGTCACTACGACGATGTCGAAATCAACGCAAGCACCAATGGGGACAGGGATGGGGATCTGACGCCGACCAGCACGACCTCCGGCGGCCAGAGTGGCGAGGCCACGTTCGCTTACGAGTCGGCTCCATCTGATGCCGGGGATACGGTGGAAGTCACTGCCAGCCTTCCGAATAGGACGGGAGAGAATACGTCTGTAACGTTCGAGTTGAATTACCCAGCGGATAATGGTAGCGAGCCCGGCGGCGGGTCCTCGGAGGACCAAATCAGCGTGTCTCGGGGATCATTAGAAGAAGGTCCGACAGACCTCATCTTCAGAATCACGCCGTCGCCTGTGGATATTGCGGGTTTTTCAGTAACTACCCAAAATGAGCTTGAAAGCGTAACCCAAACTGAACCGACCCATGGGTTCTATATCTACACGGCCAGCAATGACGATGGTGGCAACGGTCTACAATATCCATACGGTTCCCAGAGCGGACCGATTCAATTCGATGGTCAAGAGTATGACTTTGATCGGGGCCCAGGAAGAGTCCAGAGTTCACTAGTACAATTGAAGAAATTCGATAGTAGCGATGAAATTACGTTTACCGACTTCGTTGACTCGCGGAGTGAAGCTGATATTGTGGTTACATTCATCCTTGAAGACGGGACTGAACGCCCGATATTTATCGATGCAACAGTGAATGAATGATTTTGCAGATGATATGCTTCGGCATTAGCGATACTAGTCGCTTGCCTCGGTTTCCCTGAGGCTCTGTTCACTCGGGCGCGTATCGCCAGACCGCGGTGCCGGGTCCGGGCGGCGAGACGCCGGGGAGTTCGCCCAACAACGGCGCGACGAGACTCTCGTACCACGTGTCGGCGTCGAGTCCTGCATCGCGCCGTGGATAGACGTTGCCCACCAGAGCGAACCGCGAGACCGTGCGGTGGGTGAGGAGGTGTTTGTAGGCGGCGAGGACGGCGTCGTCGCGGGCGGGCGTCCGGTCGAGCGGACAGTGCCGATAGGAGAGCGCTTCGACGACCGCTCGCGTGTCCGTTCGGCGGGTGGTGCTCGACATGCTCTCAGAGATTGCGCGCTACACAAAAAGTATCAGTCAGACGGTCGTCGGACGTCAACAGCGCTGCTCGCAGATGCGCCGGATGAGTTCTCCTGTCGAGAGCACCTCGTCGTCGAAGTCCGGCTCGCGGCCCGACGCACGCTCGACCGCACAGTCGATACCGCGTTCGTCGAGCGCGCCCTCGATGGCCGCTTCGTCGTGGTGTTGGTCGTGGCCGAGCACGATGACGTCGGGGTCGATACGTTCGATGGGGACGAAGATGTCCTCCCTATCCCCGAGGAGTGCGCTGTCGACGGGGTCGAGCGCGGCGACCATGTCCCGACGCTGGCGGTCGGGAAGCACCGGCCGCTGTTTGTGAGTGACGTTCTCACGTCGGGCGATTATCACATGGAGGTTCTCGCCCATCGCCGCCGCCTCGCGGAGGTAGTGGAGGTGCCCCGGATGCAGGATATCGAAGGTGCCCTGGGCAACGGCCGTCGTGGGGTCGTCGTTCATCGGAGTTCCTCGTCGATGTCCGCCTGTGTGAAATCGAAGAAGTCCTCGGGGTCGGGCAGTGTGACGTCGAGCACCGGCAGGTCACGCTCGTCGCCCTCACGGTCGAACGCGCGCCAGTCGTCGGGACCGTAGGGTGCACCGAGGATGATGTGTGCGTCGCCCTTCCCGAACGTGGTGCGGTCTTCGGCGCTCGGCCGGAGGACGCCGTTTGGATGGGAATGAATCGAGCCGGCGGCGCGCATGTCGTTGGGGACGAGACTCGTCTTCACCGTGGCGCTGACCGGATTCGACTCCGTGCCGGGGATGACCAGCACGTCGGTGATCACCCTGCCGGCGTCGTCGAGTCCGAGTTCGCCGGCCGGTTGGCTGCGCAACAGACCCATGTACTCGTTCGGATGGGTCTCTTCGGCCGCCGAGCGGGCGAACTCCAGAGTGTCGGCGGCGATGCCGAGGATGTCATGCGACCGGAACAGCCCCATAGACGGAACTTGCCCGGCGTCCATCTAAGCGTTCCGAAGCCGCTGGACGTGTTTGCCAAGCGTTAAAGTCGGTCGCGGCAAACGACTGCCAAGAATGTCTACTCCATCCCGCTCCGAAACGTCCGGAGACGTCCCCGTCTACGACCTCGCCCCCGACTGTACCGTCGAGGACGTCGAGGAGGGTGCGTGCTACCGCGCGACGGTCAATGGTGTCGTCGAGTACGGAATCTTCGTCGACCTCTCCGAATCCGTCTCGGGACTCGTCCACGAGTCGAACCTTGACGGGAGCTACGCCGTCGGCGACGACCTCACGGTACGACTCGCCGAGGTCAGGGCGAACGGCGACCTCGGATTCGAGTCGGTTTCCATTGAGGACCCTGAGACGACCCGCGTCGAACACGACCCCGACGTCACGGCAGCCGACGAGCTCGCGGGTCGGGTCGGCGAGACGGTCACCGTTGAGGGCGAACTCGTCCAAATCAAGCAGACCGGCGGTCCGACCGTGTTCACGCTGCGCGACAGCGCTGGCATCGTTCCGTGTGCAGCCTTCGAATCCGCCGGCGTCCGCGCCTATCCCGACTTCGACCTCGGCGATATCGTCAGAATCACCGGAACGGTCGAGCGCCGAGAGGGCGCACTCCAGATAGAGGTCGAATCGCTCGAAGCGCTCGACGACAGTGGAGAAATCCGCGAGCGCCTCGACAGCGCGCTCGAACGGCAGGCAGCACCGCACGACATCGAACCCCTCATCGACTGGCCCGCACTCGACAAGCTTCACGCCGACCTCGAAGCTGTGGCGACCCGACTGCGCCGTGCGGTCCTCGAAAACCGCCCGATTCGCATCCGCCATCACGCCGATGGCGACGGCATGTGTGCGTCGATCCCCGTGACGCTCGCGCTCGAACGCTTCATCGAGGAAGTCCATGGCGACCCGTCGGCGGCCCGCCACCTTCTCAAACGCCTGCCGAGCAAAGCGCCCTACTACGAGATGGAGGACGTCACCCGCGACCTTAATTTCGCGCTCGGCGACCGCGAGCGCCACGGCCAGCAGCTCCCGCTGCTGGTGATGCTTGACAACGGCTCGACCGAGGAGGACGTGCCGGCCTACGAGGCACTCGCCCAGTACGACATCCCCATCGTCGCCGTCGACCACCACCATCCCGACCCCGATGCGGTCGAAGGGTTGCTCACAGAACACGTCAATCCCTACCTCCACGGCGAGGATTATCGAATTACGACCGGGATGTTGTGTGTCGAACTCGCACGGATGATTCATCCGGATATCACCGACGAACTCACCCACGTGCCGGCGGTCGCCGGTCTCACTGACCGCTCGGAGGCCGATGCGATGGCCGACTACCTCGCTCTCGCGCATGAGGCGGGCTATGACGAGGACGACCTGCAAGCAGTCGGGGATGCGCTCGATTACGCCGCCCACTGGCTGCGCTACAGCGCCGGGGAATCGCTCCTCACGGACGTGCTCGGCGTCGATGCCGCCGACGATTCCCGACATACCGAACTCGTCGAGTTCTTCGCCGACCGGGCCGAGCGTGATACCGACGAACAGCTCGATGCCACCATGCCACACGTCGAGAGCGCGAGCCTCGACAACGGTGCGGACCTCTATCGCATCGACGTCGAGCGTTATGCCCACCGGTTCACCTACCCCGCCCCCGGCAAGACCACGGGCGCGATTCACGACCGCAAAGTGGCCGACAGCGACGGTCCCGTCGTCACAGTGGGATATGGACCCGATTTCGCCGTGCTCAGGAGCGATGGCGTGCGTCTCGACATCCCGCAGATGGTCGAGGAACTCGAAGCCGAAACCGACGGCGGCGTCAGCGGCGGCGGTCATCTCGTGGTTGGCTCCATCAAGTTCGTGAAGGGCATGCGCGAGGAGGTCCTCGACGCGCTCGAATCGAAGATGGGTGCAGCAGAAATCGACGAGGAACTCGGTAGTGCGTCCGTCGCTGGCTTCGAGGACTGACTATTCGAAGTCGATACGGCGCGCGACGACAGCGGCGAGCAGCGCCACGCCGACTACCGCCGCAACCACACCCACCGGCAGCGGCGTCTCGATGCTGGTGTCGAGACCGCGCTCGCTCTTCTCGCCCGTCCAGTCGGCGTCGAACACCTGTCCATAATAGGTACCGGCCTCCTCGCCATCGAGTACGAGCGCGACCTCCCGATTCTGGCGGGCTGAGTTGTTGTTCCAGTTCATGCTCCCGACCACCACCTCCTCGTCATCGATGATGACGCCCTTAGCGTGGATCTTCTCGAAGCGCGACCCCGACTCAGCGACCTTGGCTTCGAGCGAGAGGTTCTCGGCGTCGGCCTTTCGATTCAACCACTCGGCGAGCGCGCTGTTGTCTTCCTCGGAGTACCACGCGCCGCCGAGGTGGATGCGAACATCGACACCGCGTTCGGCCGCGCGAATCGCCGCTTGCAGGAACGGCTGCTGTCGGCTGTCGATGGAGGCCTGCACGACGTCGATAGATTCGTCGGCCCCGTCGAGCCGTTCGATGAGGGTGCTCTCGGCGTTGTCGGGTGCGGCGAGCAGCTGCGCGCTCTCAACGGTCACGTTCTTCGGCTCGAAGGTCGTGGGATAGCTCTCGTTCGCGGTTTCGCCGGCCTCGAACGTGCGGTTCGCGCGGAAGGTGCTCCACGAGGCGGTGTCACGCCAGTCGGCGTCCGCACGGAACACTGTAGCGAGTCGGTCGGCAATCTCGCCGCGAACGACCGCACCCCAGCCGCGGCTCGACCGGCCGCCGGTACCGGACGGTTTCTAGTTCTCGGTCATGACGAGCGCGCAGTCGTCGACGACTGCGTATTTCGGATGATGGAAGTCGTATCGCGCCCAGTCACCGCCGATGACTTCGACGGAGATACCGGCCCGCGTGAGGTCGTCGAGCAGCCTGCCCTGTCGCTCGCTGATACCACCCACGGGCGCGTCGTCGACCAGAACCCGCACCTCGACACCGCGCTCGGTGGCTCGTTGCAGCGCACGCGTGGCGCGTTCGGAGGCAAACGAATATCCGGCGAGTAGGATGCGTTCCTGTGCGGATTCGAGCACGTCGATGGGAACTCCGGGCGCGTCGGGCAACACGAACGCGCGCGCCGTCGACGGCCCCGTTCGCACGGCCGCGAAGCTCGTCGCGCCGAGATGTTCCCAGCTCCAGCCGTCGGCGGTCCGGTTCCACACCTCGGCATCCGGCGCGTCCTCGTAGGTCGTTGTATCGATGACGTGCCCGCCGTCGGCAAGGACGAGTTCCTCGCCGCCGTTAGCGAGGCTCGGCGATTCGTTCGCCGCCAGCACCGGTGCGGAGAGGTTGGTGACGTTCGGGTCGTTCGTCACCGCCACCTGCCCCTCGACGGTCGTGTTCGAAAGCGCAGCCGTCGTCTCACCGTCGCTGAGCGTCCAACCCGAGAGGTTCGTCTCCCGTGGAACGTCGAGCAGGACGTACTCGCCCGCGTCGTCCTCGGCAAGCGGGTTCGGATAGACCGCCTCGATGTGCGGTCCGTCGGGCTGTTGCTCGACCGATTCGTTGTCCGCGGCTATCGCCGACCCGCTCAGCGACGCGATGACGAGAACGACCGTGAGAGCGGCGGCACGAAACGTCACGTGCGTGGGTGGTTCCGTTCGGCTACTTAAAATTTCACCTCCAGCCCGTCTCGGGGTGCTTAGGCGGTCGTCTGGGGTGTATCGTCGCCGCCTTCGTCTTCGACCATCGCGCGGTCTGCCTTTTCGGCTTCGCTCTGGACGAGGAACGAGCGGTCGTCGGCGTGTTCGCGGGCGGCGTCGAGTGCGTCTTCGGTGCCGATCTGGTTGAGTGCCCACGCCGCGCTCGCGCGCACCGAGTTCGACTCGTCGCCGTCGAGGACATCCGCAAGCGGCGTGACGGCGCGCGTGTCGCCGATGAGTCCGAGCGCCCGCGCCGCATTCGAGCGAACGGTTTCGTTTTCGGCCACGAGTCTATCGGCAACCGGCTGCGTCGAATCCGAGGAGCCGATCTCGCCGATGGCCTTGATCGTGACTTTCTGGAGCGCCGGGTCACTCTCGCCCTCGATGTACTCGTGTAAGGTGTCGAGTGCGCGCTCGTCGCCGATCTTCCCGAGCACCTCGATGGGCGGTTTGTTGCGTTTTTGGGCGCGCTGTTCCATCTCGTCGTAGGCTGCGGGCGTTCCCATCCGTTTCAACGACTCGATGCAGTGCTCTTCCATGAAATCCGACCCGAACATATCGAGACTCCGAAGAATGGGTTCGGGTTCGTTGCGCTTCTCGTAGATCTTGATGGCGTTCCACTCCGGCGGGAAGTCCTTTCTGGCCTCGGGCGTGAGCACGTCGTAGAACCCTTCGACGGTGAGTTTCTCCCGAACTGTGAGATCGTCCCACTCCTCGGCATCGTCGAGACCCGTCACGAGTTCGTCTGCCGCTGCGACGAGTTCGCCGACGGTCTCGGCGTCCTCGTCGGGATCCAGCTCCCGGCTCTCGATGGTCTCGTTCACCTCGCCGAGCGCCGCTGCGAGGGATTCGGGGCCGTCGTCCGCTGCCGAGAACTCCTCGCCGAGACTCTCGCCGGCGCTATCGAGGAACGACTGCACCACCTCGGTCACCGCCCGTTCGCCCTGCTCGGTCCAGCGCGTCTCGGTGAGCGTCGACTGGGCGCTCTCGATCTCTTCGATTGCGTCCTCGGCGTACGGGCCGCGCTGGTCGTCGAGTGCCTCGCGCAGCTCCGTCACGCGGGATTCGAGTTCCTCGCGCGGGTCCTCGGCGTCCTCCTCGTCCTCGTCGGGTTCGGGAAGGTCGGCCGCCTCGATGTCCTCCTCGACGCTATCGAGGTCGTCCTCCACTGTATCGAGGTCCGCTTCGGTGTCGGCCTCGTCGAGAGCGGTCTCGACCTCGTCGAGGCGTTCGTCGAGTGCTTCGGGCGTTCGTGCCTCCAGTTCGCCTTCTTCGGCGTCGTCGCTTTCGCCGTCGCCCTCGTCCTCACCGCCTTCGTCCGTTTCCTCGGTTTCGTTGTCCTCCGTGGCTTCGTCCGACTCGTCGGCGGTGTCTCCGGTCTCGTCCTCCGCGGCGTCGTCGCCGGATTCGGATTCCTCGCCCGACTCGGGGTCTTCCGGTGGCTCGATGTCGGCGTCGTCGCCGGATGTGGCCGCTTCGTCGGCGTGTTCGGCACCCAACTGGTCGCCTTCTCGCCGGCCTTCGTCGTCGGTCTCGCCGGCTGGTTCGTCCGTCCCTTCCTCGCCGCTGTCGGCTTCAGCCATCTCCTCGGCGGTCTGTCCCTCGTCGGAACCGAGGTCCGACTCGGCTTCGCCGGCTTCCTCGGCGGCCGGCTGGTCGGTTTTTTCGGCTTCTTGGTCACTTTCGTCCGCAGGCTCGTCCCCGTCGCTCATGGACGGAATTTCGCTCGAATCGCCTAAGTGCGTTTCCCTTCGCCGGCCGATGGGTACAGCCACGGCGCGAACGCGAGATACGCGAGCGCACAGGCGAGCAGAAGGCGGGGAAACACCCGAGAGAGCGCCGTCGGAGCGAGAATCGCACCGACCTGCACGACACCCATGACGAGCGTATCTCGCACACGGAGGTCGGGGTACGTGGCCGGAGCGACCATCAATCCGGCGAAGAGCGCGCTTGCCGCGAGCAGCACGCCCGGCATCCGCACGCCTGCCAGATAGCCGGCCGCAAGCACCGTCGCCGCGAGCGTCGTCTGGACACCCTCCGTCCGCCCGCGCTGGGTGTCGTAGGCGGTATAGAGTCCCAGCCGAACCACGCCGCTGACGACGAACAGTGCGGGCACGGCGAGCGCGAGCGCAAACCCGCCGGAAGGCTCCACTACCGAGAGGCTCCAGCCGCTCTGCGCTACCGAGAAAACGAGCAGCGCGGGCGCGACACAAAAGGAGGCCACGTCGGCCAGCGAATCGAGGAACTCGCCGACCGGCGTGGCCCCCACTCGCGCCGCGAGCACGCCGTCGAGTCCGTCGGCGACCGCCGCCAGCAGGACGAATCGAGCGGCGAGAGTGGGCGACAACGGTGCGAGCGCGGCCGCGAGAAAGCCGAGGGCGGCGTTGGCCGCGGTGACGCCGTCGGCGAGGCTGAGGGCGGCGGCGACGCGAGGCCGACTAGTCATGTGAGCGCCATCGCCGACCGCCCGTTTAGGCGTTTGTTTTCACGACCCGATGCGTATCGCGGGGCCTATACTGCTCGCGGCCGAAACACGAATCATGCATCGCCGCGCGTTCCTCACCGCCACCACAGGAATCGCCGTCGGTCTCGCCGGCTGTGTCGGCTCCTCGCGCGAGCAGCCCGACTACGACATCGGGATGAGTTCGAGCGCGTTCCTCCCACAGGAGGACTTCGAGCCGCGCGTCGGGGAGAGAGTCGTCTGGCGCAATACGGGATCGCGCACCCACACCGTGACCGCCTACCAGTCACGGATTCCCGAGGCGGCAACGTACTTCGCCTCCGGCGGGTTCGACGGCGAGGGGGCCGCCCGCGAGGCGTGGGCCTCCAGTACAGGGGGAGCCATCGAAAGCGGCGAGACTTTCGAGCACACCTTCGAGGTACCGGGGACGTACAACTACTTCTGCATTCCCCACGAACCCGCAGGAATGGTCGGCAAACTTCGAGTTACCGAGTAGTTCAGACCTCGACGTCGGTCTCGTCGACGTCGACGGCGGTTGCTTCCTCTTCGGCGACCTCTTCGGGATGGGCGTCGAGCGCGAGCTTGCCGATTTCGACGCGGCGCAGCGGATAGATGGTCCGTGCCTCGCCGTAGACGGCGCTCGACAGCCGGCCCTGCGTGACGCTGTCGGTGAGTGCCTCGAAGGTGCGCTCGCGTGCGGCCTCCTCGACGAGTTCGACCATCCGCTTGCGAATCGCCTTCTCCTGGCTGTCGTCGGCCTTCTTGGTGGTGAAGGCCACGGGTTGAATGCGCACCCGGTAGTCGTCGCTCGTGCGCACAGTCAGATAGGCCTCGACCTTTGAGGCCCCGCGACGCACCAGACTGCCGAGGTAATCGCGCGTGAGTTCGTGTTTTTCGAACTCGGTGTAGGCCGCGTCGCTGCCGACGTCGGTGATGCGGAAGGTGAGCTTGACGTTGTTCGCGCCGGCGTCGTCGGTCAGCTCTCCGAGAGTCGTTTCGATGGTGCGTTCGAGCACCGCGTTCGGTTCGTCCGCGAGGGTCTCACCGAGTTCGGCCCGGTCGAATGACTCGGGCGCGAAAACGGTGTACCACCGCTTCGTCTGCTGCTGTCGTGATACTGAACGTTCGCTCATGCTGTGTCGTTGTGCTGTGTGTCGTAGTCGTTTGCTATCCGTACGATTCGTTCGGCCACCGAGAGGTTGACGACGTAATCGTCGACCGTCGAGCGCAATCCACCCGTTCGCTCGCGTTCGAGCGTCGTCTCGATGGTGTCGCCCTCGACTGTGGTTTCCATTTCGGCCGTGTTGTCCGGTTCGAGCGCCGCCGCGACGACTGCACCGTTCGCGGAGTCGGTCCGCAATCGGGCGCGCTTCACGATGACACCCCCCGGAACGCTTCGACGAACCCGTCGGAGTCCTCGAAGCACGCCCGTCCGCGCCGGGCGTTGCCGTCGCCGTCACCGCCTGCTGCCGTTCCCGCCTCGTGCATGCGCTCGCCGAGATTTGCGTCCTCGCTCGCCGCGGCCGCCGCCTGTGTCTCCGCAACGGCGAGTGCAACCGGCTCCGGGGAGCGAAAGTCACGGAGAAGGCGGGCGACCGTGGCGAGCGGCCCGTCGTCGACGCGAGCGACGAACACGCCCCGGTGGCGTTCGGTCGTCGCCGCATCGAGCGCTGCGTGCGTCCGGCTTCCGTGTGTGCGCCACGCACCGAGCGCGGCGTCCCACATGTCGTGACCGAGCGCCAGCGCGAGTCCGACGCCGGGTTGCTCTCGTGCGCACGCCCGAAGCACGTCGGCGTAGCCGCCGACGGTCGCAGGGCGCCCGCTGACGGCGTTCCCGTCGTCGGTGGTGATGGCGTACGGCCTGAGCGCACGCGCAACCGACTCGGCGGCCCGCGGCGTCGCCCCGTCCGTGTTCGTCACCGAGAGCGCGAGCAGCGAGGCGACTTCTCGTGGGTCTTCATACCCGTCGAGCGCCGCGGCGGCCGCCTCGCTGTCCCCCGAAAAGGGTGCACGGACGAGCGTCGTGTATGCCAACCCGTCGGCGAGGTCGTCAACCGGCACCGCGACGCCGGGACGCCGTCGGATGCGGTCGCGTTCGCGAGCCTGCTCGAAGGCGGCGCTACCCTCGAACCTCTCGCCCATACCCGCGAGCGCGAGCACGGGGTCGGGGCCGGGGCCGGCATCGAGGTCGCGGGCTATCTCGAAGGCCGTCTCGCTGGCCGGTTCCGCTCCGCCGAGTGCGAGGTCGCCGCCCTCGTGACCGATGTGGACGGCCGTCGCGTCGTCGGTCACCGTCTCGAACCGGCTGGCGACGCGCGCCTGAAACGGTGTTTCCTGCTCTGTGAGTGCGCGACCAAGCAGTCCGGCCGCCGCGAGCGAATCGCCATCATTGTCCGCGAGTAGCCACACGAATGCGGCCTCGCGGAGCACATCGGCGGCGCTATCGGCCGCGGGCGACTCGTCGGGGCGACCGGCGACGGCCATCTACAGGAGTTCCCGTGCGCGCTCGGGAGTGTACTCGAAGTCCGCACCGAGTTCGTCGCCCCGGTAGTACTCGGCGAGCCGGCGGACCTTCGCCTCCGTGTTCTGGAGTGCGCGCTTGTTCTGGGCGTCGTTCGGGTTGTCGGCCATGTGCTCGCGCAGCCCGACGGCCTGCTCCATCAGGTTCCGGAGGTCCTCGGGCAGCCCCGATGTCGCGTCGTGCTCGTCGAGGATTTCGGTGACCTTCTTGCCGGTCGCCAACTGGACGTTCGGCACCGGCGTGCCCTGTACACCCTCGTCACGGAGCTTGAGACCGATCTCGCTCGGGCTGTGGCCCTGTTCAGCGAGTTCGACGATACGGTCTTCGACGGCTTCGGCCTCGACGTCGCTCCATTCCGGTGGGTCGTCTGCCACGGGCTTGTCCGAATCGGACGAGCCGCGGCGTCGTGTGTGCATTCGTGCCATTGGTGAGGATAGGAATCGCACGAAACGCTACCGAACACTACCGCAATCTCGGAGTCCACGCGGACGAGTCGGATTTGCGGCCGTGCTGTTCCCGTTCCCAATACCTCTCGCGCCGCAGTAAACCGTTTCGACTCGATGACGATGGGTTTATCAAATCGACGGCGATAGCAGGAGGTGCGGGCTCGTAGATCAGTGGTAGATCATCCCCCTGGCACGGGGAAGGCCTCGGGTTCAAATCCCGACGAGTCCACTTCACTCATCTCGCTGCGCTCGACTCACTCAGCGGACTCGCCGACCCTCGCAAACGCTGCGCGTTTGCTCAATCCCGACGGGTCCATCCTGCTTTTTGCACCACCTCCGCTCGTCTCCGACTCGCTCAGTCGGGCAAAAAACGTAGTGAAAAAACGCCCCGACTTCCTACGGTCGTCCTCGTGCCCGCTCGCTTCGCAGCCGTTCGCCCGCGGTGCTGTACGACGCTACCGCTCCGCTCTCGGAGCAGTATTTATTACGACTGGGTGAGATATCGAATCACCGATGACCCGGACGGCCACGGTCGCCATCGACCCACACGTCCATTCGGAGGGGTCGTACGATGGTCACGAACCGGTCGAACTCCTGCTCGAACACGCCCGCGACATCGGTCTCGATGGCATCGTCGTCACCGACCACGATACTATCGAACAGTCGCTTCGCGCGGCTGATCTCGCCGCCGACTACGGCCTGCTTGGAATCCCTGGCGTCGAGGTCTCGACCCGTGCGGGCCACCTGCTCGCCATTGGTGTCGAGACGCGCCCGGAGCGGGGGCAATCACTCGAAGAGACCGTCGAACGCGTTCGTGACGCCGGCGGCATCGCGGTCGTTCCCCATCCCTTCCAGCGGAGTCGTCACGGCATCAGAAAGCGAAACCTCACCGACTGTGATGCAATCGAGGTCTACAATTCGATGGCCTTCACGGGCTATCGGAACCGTCGGGCCAGAGCCTTCGCCACCGCACGGGAGTACCCGAAGGTCGGCGCGAGCGACGCACACTCCCTGCCGAACGTGGGCCGTGCCTACACGGAAATCCGCATCGACCTCGACGCGACCGCGCTGGAGCATGGCGATGTCGACGGTCGTGCGGTCATCGACGCCATCCGCGCTGGCGCGACCGACATCCGAGGCCGGCGAACGCCGATTCACCGCAGCACGCGCCAGTACGCCAAGGGCGCACTCCGCAAGGGCACGTACCTCGCCACCTCCCGAATGCCGTTTCTGCCGACCGTCCCGGCCTCGATGGGCGAATCGTGAACCGAACTGTTTGGGGATGGGAGCAAGCTTGCATAGGACGGCCAAACGGTGAGGGGCGTTCCGCTTCGATGAGTCGGTATGGGTGCAATCACCGACCTCGCCGAGAGCATCAACGACGCACGCCGCTCCATCTGGGGCGAAGCGAGCACCGCCGGCAGAATCCTGATTCTCGTGGTGCTCATCGCCTCGGGTATCGGCATTCCGGTCATCATCATCGCACTCGTCGCACAGGCAATCGCCGAGTAACGACGGGCCACCGAGAGGATTCGTCCGAGACCCACCACAGCTGTCCGGGAGGAGTGCTTATGTTGCCACATACCATAGGTCTCAGCCGGCTATGGCACAACACGAAATCCGAGAGGAACTCACGGTCGACCAGTACACCGTCGGGCTAGTCGGTCCCGACCAAGAGTGGGCCGGCACGGTCGCCGACGGCGGGACGATTCGTACCCACACGCCGCCGGCGTGCTGGGGGCCGATGATAACGCCCGACTTCAGGGGCGGTCACGAGGTGACGCGACCCATCGCCGTCGAGAACGCCACGGTCGGCGATACAATCGCGCTCACCATCGAGGACGTCGAGGTGACGAGCGTCGCAACGAGCACCGGAAGTATGCGAGAGCGCGAGGGGGCATTCGGCGACGACCCGTTCGTCGACCACCGCTGTCCCGAGTGCGGCACCGAATGGCCCGAAAGCATCGTCGAGGGCACGGGCGAAGACGCCATCAAGTGCGCCGAGTGTGGCGCGAACGCCTCCTCGTTTGGGTTCGAGTTCGGCTATACGGTCGCCTTCGACGAGGACAGGTCAGTAGGATTGACGATGGACGACGCGGCGGCCGAGGAACTCGCCGAGAACGCCCGCGAGGCGATGGCGCTGCCAGACAACTCCCGCCAGCATCCAATCCTCCTCTACAAACCCTCGGAAATGGCCGGCACACTCGGTCATCTCCGCCCCTTCATCGGCAACGTCGGCACCACACCACCCATCGAACTGCCCGATTCACACAACGCCGGCGACTTCGGGCAGTTCCTCATCGGGGCCGACCACGACTGGGGACTCCCGGACGAGGAGGCCCTTGGCGAGCGGACGGACGGCCACATGGACATCAATGCCGTCCGCGAGGGCGCGGTGCTCATCTGCCCGGTGAAGGTCGACGGTGGTGGTATCTACGTCGGCGACCTCCATGCGAATCAGGGCGATGGCGAGCTGTCGCTGCACACCACCGACGTGAGCGGGCGCACCGAACTCGGCGTCGAGGTCATCAAGGGTCTCGACATCGACGGCCCGCTCTTGCTTCCCAACGCAGAGGACCTGCCGCACATCGCAGCGCCCTACACCGAGATGGAGCGGGTGACGGGACGTGCGCTTGCCGACGAACACGACGTTGAGATGACCGAGGACATGGGACCGATACAGGTCATCGGCAGCGGCGAGACCATCAACGCCGCGACCGAGAACGCTTTCGACCGCGCGGGCGACCTGCTCGACATGTCCGAGGGCGAAATCCGCGGTCGATGCACCTTCACCGGCGGCGTCGAGATCGGTCGTCTGCCCGGCGTCGTGCAACTGACCATGCTCGCACCGATGGAGCGCCTCGAAGAGCGCGGCATCGGGAAACTCGTCAGCAAGCAGTACGACCTCTGACGGGCAGTCATCACCCATCGCTGGCTACCACGATGGGTTTTATGTGTTGGCATGCGTAGTGCCCGCATGGCTGAAATCGTCTCGACGCCGGAGGTGCTGGGTGGGAAACCCAGAATCGAGGGCCGACGCATCAGCGTGCTCCACGTCGTGGATCAAATCCAGAGCGGCCGCACGCCCGAGGAGGTCACTACCCAGTTCGACCTCACGCTTGGCGAGGTTCACACCGCGCTCGCGTACTACCACGAACACCCCGAGGAGATGCGTGAACTCCGCGAGGAGATCGCCGAGCGCGTGCGTGAGCATCGAGAGAAGGCGATTACGGGACCTGAGGACTTGCCGGAGGAATTGCGACCCGACGAGGAGCCATCCCAGCGGCCATGACGCTGCGGTTGCTGTGTGACGAGAACATCGACCGAGCGCTTGTGGTCGCGCTCAGACCGGAGTTCGAAACCGAATGGGTCGTCACGAACGGCGAGCTCGAAGTCGGAACCGACGACCCAGTGATTTGGACCTATGCCGCCCAGCGTGGCTATACGGTACTTACCGGCGATGAGGATTTCGTGAGCGGTACGGCCGCCGACGCGGCAGAGGGCCACCCCGGTGTTGTCCATCTGACAGAGAACGCGCCAGTCGGTGACGTCGTTCGGGCATTGCGCCGGGTCAGTCGGTTCGCGTCCACGGACGAACTCGCGGGTCATACGCTGTACGTTCCCGGCGACTGGCTCTGAAACCTTACCGTATCTATCTTTCAATAGCCACTCCTCGCTAGTGTATATCCAACATGGCAAGATATATTATAGGGGTACACAAATGCTGGTAAACATGGAGATAACGGTCACTCTTCACCATGCTGCTCTTGAGGCAGAGTTTGAGGGCCAAGATAGAGACGAGATACAGTCTGAGGTTCTGGATTTTATCAATTTCATCGATGAGAATAGCGAGGACCTGGATGTTCTTGACCCTGGTGTGGTAACAAACGAGGTGAGCGACCCAGGATCAATCCAAGCAAGCGTAACGAACGATGAGGAAGTTGATGATTCGACCTCTCAAACTACGTTTGGTCCTGTAGGAAGAGACTGCTTCGAAACGATTGCAAGGCGGGCGCGGGTAGATGAGGTTTTTTAGAGCGCATTTTCTCCATTCCAGATGGGGAGGAGCAAGTTCCAGAGTTGTGGTTGGAGGAGTTTGAAGATGGTGAGGAAGTCCTTGGTAGTAGCCGTCGAGAAAAGCAGGCCCGTGGTTCTCTTCTGCTTCTTCTACTTTGGAAGGAGTGTCGAGAGGTGTCTGAGGTCAGTAGCGAGAACTTGAACAATGCTCTTCATACGTCCGGAGTCGAACCGGACAGCAGATACGCTATGTATCAAGCACTTGACGGAGATGCCGACGACTATTTCGAGAGAGACAGCGAAATAGTTAGTCTCACGCAGTCTGGGGAGCGCGCAGCTATTGACGAAGTGAAGCGTCTTGTCGAGCTATTAGAATAAATGGACTTCGACCGACTACTAGATCATTTCGAAGGCTCTGGACAGAAAGAAATTGTAGCACTTGTGGTATTCTATCTCGAAGAGTATCAGGAGATAGAAAATGCCACAATAACGGCACTGACTCTATGAGAATCCTGCTTAAGCCCGAGCGCGTGAAGTAT
>CAZJHA010000014.1:0-15902 GCA_964545755.1 uncultured Halobacteriales archaeon
CCGGGCGGTGAGACGCGATGGCTAGCGTCGTCGAACTGCTGGTGGCGGTCTCGCCGCTCGTCGCTATCACAGTCTTGATGGTCGGACTGTTCTGGCCGGCGACGCGCGCGATGCCGGTCGCGTGGCTGGTCGCCATCGGGGCCGGCGTCTTCTGGGGGATGAACGTCCAGTGGCTCGCAGCCGCGAGCATCGTCGGGTTCATCACTGCGACACAGATCCTCTGGATCGTCTTCGGGGCCATCCTGTTGCTCTATACCCTGCGCGAATCCGGCGCGTTCGCGGTCATCAGTCAGGGGTTCGCGGCAGTCAGCGAGGACCGCCGCGTGCAGGTCGTCTTACTCGTGTTCCTCATGGGGTCGTTCATCGAAGGTGCCGCCGGCTTCGGTACGCCCGCGGCCATCATCGGCCCACTACTGGTGGGACTCGGCTTCCCGCCGATGGCCGCCGTGGTCGTCGCCCTGACGGGGAATCTCATGGCCATCACCTTCGGCGCGGTCGGCACGCCGCTCATCATCGGCATGATAGACATCTTCAGCGGCGTGAGCCGCATCCAGACACAGGTCACCGGCGAGGCCGGTTTCGCAAGCGTCGGGGCGTGGGTCGGCGAGATCGCCATGTGGGCCGCGAGCATCCACGTCATTGTCGGCATCACGCTGCCGTTCATCGGCGTTGCGATGATGACGCGCTTTTTCGGCGAAGAGCGCTCGATTCGCCCGGCGCTCGAAGTCCTGCCGCTCACGCTGTTCGCGTGGGCCTCCTTCTCGATACCGTACTGGCTGACGGCGGCGTTTCTCGGCCCCGAGTTCCCCGGTCTCATCGGGGCGATGGTCGGCCTGTTCGTGACCGTCGGCGCGCTCCGCGCTGGCTTTTTCCATCCCGACGACGAGTGGCGCTTCGCTCCCCGGTCGGCGTGGCCGGACCACTGGGTCGGCGACATCGAACCCGGCGAATCGACCGACGAGAGTCCGACGGTCGCCGCCGACGGCGGGACGACACAATCGATGTCGCTGCCGCTCGCGTGGACACCCTACGTGATTCTCGCGGCGCTGTTGGTCCTCACCCGCGTCTGGGACCCGCTTTCGACCTTCCTGACGAGCACGCTCGTCCTCGAATGGACGGCCATCCTCGGAACGGACCTCAGCGGCGAGATTCAGGTGCTCTACCTCCCCGGTGCGGTGTTCGTGTTCATCGCTCTTCTCACCGTTCCCATGCATCGGATGAACGGGACCGAAGTGAGAGAGGCATGGGCCGAGACCGCGAAGAAGATCGCCCCGCCGGTCGTGGCGTTGCTGTTCGCGGTCGCAACCGTCCAGGTTATGCTCCAGTCCGGCGATGCGGTCGGCGGTCAGAGCATGCTCATCGCCCTCTCGAACACGATGGCGGACTTCACCGGCGCGGTGTACCCGTTCCTCGCGCCGTGGGTCGGCGCGCTTGGAGCGTTCCTCGCGGGGTCGAACACGGTCAGCGACATCCTCTTTGGTACCTTCCAGTACGGCGTTGCAAGCGAAATCGGTGCGCCACACACCATCCTGCTGGGCGCACAGGCCGTCGGCGGCGCAATCGGCAACCTCATCGCGGTCCACAACGTCGTCGCCGCGCTCGCGGTCGTCGGTCTCGTCGGTGAGGAGGGCCGCGTCATCCGCCTCGAACTCATCCCGCTCGCGTACTACGCGACCTTTGCCGGCCTGCTCACCCTGCTGTTCAGCTACGTGCTGTTCCCCGGCGTGTTCTGAGAGCGTAGCGGAGGTGTTCGTCCGACGGGTGTTTATCCTCCCCAGCCGAATCGTGTGCCATCGTGACGCCCGACTTCGCAACGCTGCCGACCGACGACCCCGCAGCAGGCGACGCGAACTACGACTATCGCGGCGGCGCGGTCACCCGCCCCGACCTCGTCGACGACCTCGAAACGCGCGTCGCCAGCGATGTTCGCTTCGACGAGTATTCGCGCAACCTCTACGCAACCGATGCGAGCGCCTACGAGATGACGCCTATCGGGGTCGTCTTCCCGGAATCGACCGCCGACGTCGCTGCCGTCGTCGAATACTGTGCCGAAGCGGGGATTCCGGTGCTCCCACGCGGCGGCGGTACGAGCCTCGCCGGACAGGCCGTCAACGAGGCCGTTGTATTGGATTTCACCCGGCACATGGACGAGTTGCTCGATGTGGACCCCACGGCGCGGACGGCCACTGCCCAACCGGGTATCTACCTCGGCGACATCGACGAGGCGCTCGCACCGCACGACCTGAAGTTCGCACCCGACCCGGCGTGGGGCGATAAGAGCGCACTGGGTGGGGCCATCGGCAACAACAGTACCGGAGCGCACTCGCTCAAGTACGGCAAGACCGACGCCTACATCGAATCCTGCGAGGTCGTCCTCGCCGACGGCACCGTGACGGAGTTCGGCGAACTCTCGGTCGAAGAACTCCACGAGCGCGCCGATTCGGATGGCGACCTCGAAGCCCGGATTCACGCCGAAGTCGCCCGCCTCATCGACGAGGAGAGCGAGGCAATCGCCGATGCCTATCCCGACCTGAAGCGCAACGTCTCGGGGTACGACCTCGATATGCTCGTCGAAGACGCTCGGACAGGAGCGGTGAATCTCGGACGACTGATGGCAGGAAGCGAAGGCACGCTCGCGGTCGTCACCGAGGCGACCGTCGCGCTCGAAACGGTGCCCGAAACGAAGGCCATCGGACTGTTGACCTACGACTCGCTGGTCGACGCGATGGAGGACGTCGAGCCGATTCTCGAACACGACCCCGCCGCCGTCGAGGTGATGGACTCCGTCTTGCTCGACCTCGCGCGCGACACCAGCGAGTTCGCCGACGTGGTGGGGATGCTTCCGGAGGGGACCGATTCCGTGCTCCTCGTCGAGTTCTACGCCGAATCGGACAGGGATGGAAAACAGCGCGTCGCGGACCTCATCGCCGACCGCGTGGGCGGCGACTCAGTTGTCGCGCCGACTGCGGGCGCGGACGAGCTGGCGGAAAAGCGGCGGTATGCGAGCGCGGCGATGGAGGCCCACGACGCCGACACGCGCGCACAGTTCTGGAAGATGCGTAAATCCGGGCTGCCGATCCTGCTCTCGCGCACCTCCGATGCGAAACACATCTCCTTCATCGAGGACTGTGCCATTCCGGCCGAGTACCTGCCGGAGTACGTCGCCGACTTTCAGGAGGTCCTCGACGAGCAGGGCACCTTTGCGAGTTTCTACGCCCACGCCGGTCCCGGCGTGCTCCACGTCCGGCCGCTCATCGATACGAAAACCGTCGAGGGGCGCGAACGAATGGACGCCATCGCCGACGCCGTGACGGATTTGGTGGTCGAATACGGGGGGTCGGTCTCGGGCGAACACGGCGATGGCCACGCGCGCACGAAGTGGAACCGGAAGCTCTACGGCGAGCACCTCTGGAACGTCTTCCGCGATTTGAAGAGCGCCTTCGACCCCGACTGGCTCCTCAACCCGGGACAGGTCTGTGGGCTACCCGACGGTGCCGACAGCGACGCGCCAAGCCTCATCGAGGACCTCCGCTTCGATTCCGACTACGAGTTCGATGCGGGCTTCGAGACCGACCTCCGCTGGGAGAACGAGAACGGCTTCCAGGGGATGGCGGAACTCTGTCACGGCTGTGGCGGCTGCCGGGGCCACCAATCGACGACTGGTGGAACGATGTGTCCGACCTACCGTGCCGCCGAGGAGGAAATCCTCTCCACTCGTGGTCGGGCAAACCTGCTGCGCGATGCGATGAGCGGCGACCTCGATGCCGGCGACGACGAAGCGGTCGACGTCGAGTTCATGAACGAGGTCATGGACCTCTGTATCGGCTGCAAGGGCTGTGCGAACGACTGCCCGAGCGAGGTCGACATGGCAAAGATGAAGGCCGAGGTCACGAACGAATATCACGAGCGCCACGGCGCGAGCCTCCGGGACCGCCTGTTTGCGAACATCGACGAGTTCTCGGCGCTCGGGAGTCGGCTCGCACCGCTGTCGAACTGGGGGACGGAACTGCCGGGCGCGCGCACCGTGCTCGAACGGGCGGTCGGAATCGCCAAGGACAGGACGCTGCCGACGTTCCACGCCGAGAGCTTCGAAGAGTGGTTCGAGGCGCGCGGCGGCGCGCAGGTGCCGGCCAGCGATACCAGCAGGAAGGTCCTGCTCTTTCCGGACACCTACACGAACTACAACCATCCAGAAGCCGGCAAGGCCACAGTGGAGGTGCTCGAAGCCGCCGGCGTCCATGTCCGGCTTCCGCTCGGTGTCACGGACAGCGGCCGGCCGGCCTACTCGAAGGGTTTCCTCGGAAAGGCCCGTGCGGCCGCCGAGCAGAACGTCGCCGCGCTCGCGCCGCTGGTCCGCCGGAACTGGGACGTGGTCGTGGTCGAACCCTCCGATGCTGTAATGATGCAATCCGATTACCCCGACCTGCTGCCGGCCGCCCAACGGGAACCGACGGGGACCGTCGCCGCCGGTGAGGGCGGGCAGAAGCCGGCTGCCGACGGCGGTGAGCAAACCTTCGGTTTGCGATCCTCGTCGGGCGAGCGAAGCGAGTCCGACGGTGGCGAAAACGATGTCGAGACCGTCGCCGGGAACACCTATGGCGTCTGTGAGTACGTCGACCGCTTCCGACTCGACGAGTCGATGACGTTCGATGAGCCGGGCGAATCCCTGACCTATCACGGTCACTGCCACCAGAAGGCCACGAAGAAGGACCACCACGCCGTGGGCGTGCTCCGTCGTGCAGGCTATGCGGTGGACGCGCTCGATTCGGGCTGTTGTGGGATGGCGGGGTCGTTCGGCTACGAGGCCGAACACCACTCGATGAGCCGCGCCATCGCCGACGTGCTCTACGAACAGGTCGACGAAAGCGACGGCGAGCGGGTGGTCGCACCGGGAGCGTCCTGCCGGAGCCAACTCGGCGAACACGAGGGACGGGAGCCGCCTCATCCTGTCGAGAAGATCACCGACACGCTCGCCGAGTGAGTCCACGCCGCAGCGCCCGAACGCATTTATCGATGCGGGATGCAACGGACACCATGTCGACCGAGTTCGATTTCGACGACAGGGTAGTTCTCGTCACCGGCGCGAGCGGCGCGCTCGGCAGCGGCATCTGCGAGGCCTTCGAGAGCGCGGGCGCGACCGTCCACGCGACCGACCTCGTGGCACCCGACGACGAGGACTCGCTGCTCGAATCCTATGCCGAGTTCCACGAGGCCGATTTCACCGACGAGGGCGACGTCGAGGGCGTCGTGAGCGAGGTGGTCGAGGCGGAGGGTCGCCTCAACGCGCTCTGCAACATTGCGGGCACGTGGCAGGGCGGCCAGCCGATAGACGAGACCAGTAGCGAGGAGTTCGATATGGTGTTCGACGTCAACTTGAAGACCATGTTCCTCGCCTCGAAACACGCGATTCCCCACCTCCGAGAGTCGGACGGGGCGATCGTCTCGGTGTCGGCCAAATCATCTCTGGAGGGCGGCGAGGGCGACGGCCCCTACCGAGCGTCGAAAGCCGGCGTTCGACTGTTGACCGAGACCATCGCCGCAGAGAACCGCGGCGAGGTGCGTGCGAACGCCGTCATGCCGAAGACCATCGATACGCCTGCGAACCGTGAAATGCTGTCGAGCGACCCCGAGAACTGGCCGACGCCCGAAGAGATCGCCCCGGTCGTGTGCTTTCTCTGTAGCGACGCCGCCGGCG
The DNA here is from genome assembly GCA_964545755.1 of uncultured Halobacteriales archaeon. Classification (GTDB taxonomy): domain Archaea; phylum Halobacteriota; class Halobacteria; order Halobacteriales; family Halococcaceae; genus Halococcus. Next base: position 5,696 of record CAZJHA010000014.1, read on the forward strand.
TCACGAGCGGGGCGGCCGTGCCAGTCTACGGCGAGGCCTGAGAGGGAAATTGGTCACACGCGAGCGTTTCGCAAAGACTTTTAACGGGGGCGAAACCCCACAAGCTATGGTAGAACGCGAAACGTGGGCCACGAGGCTCGGGTTCATCCTTGCGGCCATCGGTAGTGCAGTCGGGTTGGGCAACATCTGGCGCTTTCCGTTCCAGACCTCGGCGAACGGCGGCGCGGCGTTTCTGGTGGTGTACTTACTCGCCGTGTTGCTCATCGGGATTCCGGTACTGCTCGCGGAGTTCGTCATCGGCCGGCGGGCCAACACCAGCGCCATCGGCGCGTTCCGACGACTCAATCATCCGGGCTGGTGGTTCGTCGGCGCAATCGGCATCCTCGCGGCCTTCTGGACGCTCTCGTACTACAGCGTCATCGGCGGCTGGGTGATTCGGTACATCGGCGGGTCCATTACCGGCAGCGCCCTCGCCGCACCGGAGGGGTATTTCGGGGCCATCTCGGTCGGACTGTCCTCGGTCGGCACCCACGCCGTGTTCATGCTCGTCACCATCGCCATCGTCGCGCTCGGCATCGAGGACGGCATCGAACTCGCGACGAAGGTGATGGTGCCGGCCGTCGTCGTCCTGCTCGCCGCGCTTGCGATATTTGCGGCGACGCTGCCCGGCGCGAGCGAGGGATACGCCTTCTTCCTCGACCCCGATTTCAGCACTATCGTCGCCAACGCTGGGACCGTGCTCCCCGCGGCGTTCGGACAGGCCTTCTTCTCGCTGTCGGTCGGTTTCAGCGTGATGATAACCTACGCCTCCTATCTCGGTGAGGACGACAGCCTCCCGGTCGATGGCGTCAGCATCGGCATCGCGAACACGGCCATCGGCGTGCTCGCCGGACTCGTCGTCCTTCCGTTACTGTTCGCCCAAGGCGTCGAACCCGGCTCGGGCGGTGCCGGCGCGGTGTTCATCGCCATCCCGACGGCGCTGGCGGAACTACCCGGCAGCGACGTCGTCGGACAAGCGGTGGGCGTCGTGTTCTTCGGCGTTATCCTCATCGCGGCGCTTTCCTCGGCCATCAGCCTGCTCGAAGCCGTCGTCGCCTATCTCGTCGACAACTACGGGTTCTCGCGGCTCCCGACCGCCGCGGGTATCGGGGCGGTGATCTTCGTCCTCGGCATCCCGTCGGCGTGGGAGACCGCGTGGCTCAACTGGTTCGACGGCATCGGCGTCACCCTCCTGTTGCCGCTCACCGTACTGTTCGTCGTCATCTTCGTCGGCTGGGTTCTGGGCCGTGACGCAATCGACGAGCTCACGAAGGGGTCGAACGTCGGCTCGCTCGCGCCGATATGGCTCTGGGGGATTCGAACGTTCATCCTCGCTGTTGTCGTCATCGTCGTGCTGTTGAACCTGCAGGACCTGCTCCTCACCCCCGATACGGGCTATTACATCGTTCCCAGTCCGCTGCGCTGACGGCCATCCATCGGAAGGTCCTTTTCGCCGGCCCGACGATGGCGGGTATGGCACCGTTTCGGGGGCAGGACCATGACTGACGACACCGACCCAATCGAGGACCTCCGCGAGCGAAAGCGCGCGGCCGAACTCGGCGGTGGCGAGGAGCGCATCGAATCCCAACACGAGAAGGGCAAACTGACCGCCCGCGAGCGCATCGACTACTTCCTCGACGACGACACGTTCCACGAGTTCGACCAGCTCCGCACCCACCGCAGCACGAACTTCGACATGGACGAACGCAAGGTGCCGGGCGACGGCGTCGTCACGGGTTACGGCGACGTCGACGGCCGGACGGTCTTCGTCTTCGCCCACGACTTCACCGTCTTCGGCGGTTCGTTGGGCGAGGTGTTCGCCCAGAAGGTCTGCAAGGTGATGGACGAGGCGATGGAGGTCGGTGCACCCATCGTCGGCCTGAACGACTCGGCGGGCGCACGCATCCAAGAGGGCATCGACTCGCTTGCGGGCTACGCCGAGGTCTTCCATCGCAACCAGCAGGCCAGCGGCGTCGTCCCGCAGATTTCGGCCATCATGGGACCGTGTGCCGGCGGTGCGGTCTACTCGCCAGCGATTACCGACTTCATCTTCATGGTCGAGGACACAAGCCATATGTTCATCACCGGACCCGACGTCATCGAGACCGTCACGGGCGAGGAGGTCTCCTTCGAGGAGTTGGGTGGAGCCTCGGCGCACACCAGCGAGAGCGGCGTCGCCCACTTCTCGGAAGCCGACGAGAAGAACGCGCTCGATGACATCCGGCGACTGCTCTCGTATCTCCCCCAGAACAACGTCGAGGACCCGCCGCGCGTCGAGCCGTGGGACGACCCCGAGCGCAGGGACGACCAGTTGAAAGAACTCGTTCCCGACGCGCCGAGAAAACCCTACGACATCACGGAGGTGATCGAGCGCATCGTCGACGAGGATTCCTTCTTCTCGGTGGCGGATTCGTACGCCCGCAATCTCGTGACGGCGTTCGCGCGCCTCGACGGCCGGCCGGTCGGTGTGGTCGCCAACCAGCCACGAGTGAACGCCGGCACGCTCGACATCGACGCTTCGCTCAAGGGCTCGCGGTTCGTGCGCTTCTGTGATGCGTTCAACATCCCAATCCTCACGTTCGTCGACGTTCCGGGGTTCATGCCCGGTACCGACCAGGAACAGGGAGGCATCATCAAACACGGCGCGAAACTCTTGTATGCCTTCTCCGAGGCCACCGTCCCACTCCTGACTGTCATCACCCGCAAGGCCTACGGCGGGGCCTACGACGTGATGGCGAGCAAGCACATCGATGCGGACGTGAACTATGCGTGGCCCACGGCCGAGATCGCCGTGATGGGTCCCCAAGGAGCGGTGAACGTCCTCTACGACGACGAACTCGACGCCGCCGACGATACGGAAGCGCGCCGCGAGGAACTCATCTCCGAATACCGCGACACCTTCGCCAATCCCTACACGGCCGCCGAGCGCGGGTTCGTCGACGACGTCATCGAACCGCAGGAGACGCGACCGCTGCTCATCGAGGATCTCGAAATGTTGGCGAGCAAGCGAACGGACACGCCCGAGCGCAAACACGGGAACATTCCGCTCTGATGGCGCCGGGCCAGCCCACAGCCGGCGACCTCGCAGCGGCGATTCCCGACGACGCCGAAAACGACGAGGCCGCCGCCATCGCCGCCGCATTGGGTACCTATCTCGCCGACCACGAGCGCGCGGCCGCGAGCGAAAGCGAGGAGCCGTCGTGGGACGGTGAGCGCTGGCGCTTCGCCGGCCGACTCGCGGCGCTCGGCCGGCTGCCGGTCCGCGTGCCGCTCGATGCGCCGACCGACCCATGGAGCGCCGCCGGCAGAACCGACCGGCTGTAACCGGCCGGCGCGCCGTCGAATCGCATCCGCATAGTTTTATCACGCGAGTCCTACAACGGTCGGTAGGAATGTTCGAGAAGGTCCTCGTCGCCAACCGAGGGGAGATCGCCGTGCGCGTGATGCGCGCCTGTGAGGAACTCGGCGTCGACACCGTGGCCGTCTATTCGGAGGCCGACAAGAACGCCGGCCACGTCAGGTACGCCGACGAGGCGTACAACGTCGGACCGGCACGGGCCGCCGACTCGTATCTGGATGGCGAGGCAATCGTCGAGGCCGGCGAGAAGGCCGGTGCGGACGCCGTACACCCAGGATATGGCTTCCTCGCCGAGAACGCCGACTTCGCCGCCCGCGTCGAGGACAGCGAGATGGTCTGGGTCGGGCCATCGAGCGAGTCGATGGAACTGCTCGGCGAGAAGACGAGCGCGCGCAAGGAGATGGCCACCGCCGACGTGCCCACGGTACCGGGTACCGACGACCCCGTCGAGTCGGCCGACGAAATCGCCGAGTTCGCCGAGGAAGCAGGCTACCCCGTGGCCATCAAAGCCGAAGGCGGCGGTGGCGGGCGCGGGCTGAAGGTCGTCGAGAGCGCCGAGGAGATCGAAGACCAGTTCGAGAGCGCCCAGCGCGAGGGCGAGGCCTACTTCGACAATGCCTCAGTGTTCGTCGAGAAATACCTCGAATCACCCCGTCATATCGAGGTGCAGATCATCGCCGATCATCATGGGAACGTCCGGCACATCGGCGAACGCGACTGTTCGCTCCAGCGCCGCCACCAGAAGGTCATCGAGGAAGGCCCCAGCCCGGCGCTCACGGACGGCCTGCGTGCGGAGATACAGGAGGCCGCCCGTCGCGGGGCCGACGCCGCCGACTACTACAACGCCGGTACCTTCGAGTTCCTCGTCGAGGACGCCGAGCGCGACGAGGATGGACTCCTCGGCGAGGGCAGTAACTTCTACTTCCTCGAAGTCAACACTCGCATACAGGTCGAACACACCGTCTCCGAGGAGTTGACGGGCATCGACATCGTGAAACAGCAGATTCGGGTCGCCGCCGGCGAGGAGCTCCCGTTCGCCCAAGACGAGGTCGAACTCGACGGCCACGCGATGGAGTTCCGCATCAACGCCGAGAACGCGGCCGAGGAGTTCGCGCCAGCGACGGGCGAACTCGAAACGTACGACCCGCCCGGTGGCATCGGGGTACGCCTCGACGACGCGCTCCGGCAGGGTGATTCGATTGGTGGTGATTACGACTCGATGATAGCGAAGCTCATCGTCTGGGGGCAGGACAGAGAGGAATGCCTCGCCCGGAGCCGGCGCGCGCTCGCGGAGTTCGATATCGAGGGTATCACCACCGTGATTCCGTTCCATCGGCTGATGCTCGGAGACGAGGCGTTCGTCGCCGGCGAGCACACCACGAACTACCTCGACGAGGACCTCGACCCCGAGCGCATCGACGAGGCACAGGAGAGATGGGGACCGGCCGAAACCACGACCGAAAGCGACGACGAGGACGTCACCGAGCGCGATTTCGTCGTCGAGGTCAACGGCAAGCGCTTCGAGGTCAACCTAGAAGAGCGCGGCGCACCGCCGATTCCGGCGAGCGGTGGCGGGGGCGGCAACACCCAGCAGCTCAGTTCCGCCGGCCCGAGCGGCGGAGGTGGCGACGGCGGTAGCAGTGAGAGCGCGAGCACCGCCGAGGGCGAGCAGGTCACCGCCGACATGCAGGGCACGATTCTGAACGTCAACGTCGCCGAGGGCGACGAGGTCGCGGCGGGCGACGTGCTCTGTGTGCTCGAAGCGATGAAGATGGAAAACGACGTGGTCGCCTCCCGCGGCGGCGAGGTCGTCGAGGTCACCGCGACCGAGGGCGAATCGGTCGACATGGGCGACGTGTTGGTCGTTCTCGACTGAGAACCTCCACTTTTTTACTCCTCGGGTGCGCTCGCCTGCGGCTCGCGCACCACTCGTCGCAAAAACCTGGACCAAAAACTCCCGCTCGCGCCTCCGGCGCTCGCGGTGAACCGCGCTCGTTCCGCTCGCGCGGACACAGCACCGCAGAAGCCCTCGCGCTCCCGCTGGTCGCGCTCGCCCTTCATCCACCAGGAGAGCGCGCTCTCTTCCTACGGTCGCGGAGCGACCGCAGACGCCAGGAACCGCCGACCGCCACCGCAGACCGCGGCCGTACCGCGAGGCCGCCACCGCGGCGGTCAGTCCTCGACGCCGTTCTCTTGGGCGTCGACGACGGCGACGCCAGCGAGGTTCACAATGTCCTTGACCTCGTCGCCGCGCTGGAGGACGTGGACGGGTTTGTCCATGCCCACCAGCATGGGACCGATGGCTGCCGCCCCGCCGAGACGCTGGAGCAGCTTGTAGCCGATGTTGCCCGCTTCGAGATTCGGGAACACCAGCACGTTCGCCGGGTCCTCAAGCTCCGAAAAGCCGTACGTTCCCTCCAGGATGTCCTCGACGACGGCGGTGTCGGCCTGCATCTCGCCGTCGACCGGGAACTCGACGGTAGGGTCCTCGCGGAGTTTGCGGGCGGCATCGCGGGGTTTGCGCGTGCCCTCGTTGTCGACGCTGCCGAAATCGGAGTACGACAGCAGGGCGGCGCGTGGCTCGACGTTGAACCGGCGGGCCAACTCGGCCGTGTGGCGGGCGGTCTCGGCGAGCACGTCCGCGTCGGGGTCCTGATTGACCGTCGCATCCGCACAGAAGACGATGCGGTTTTTGAACGCCAACAGATACACGCCTGCCGCGTAGTTGGCGTCGTCGGCCGTGCCGACGATCTGGAGCGGCGGGCGCAGCGCCGAGGGATAGTCGTGCATCAGCCCCGTCAGCATCGCGTCGGCGTCGCCCATCTCGACCATCACGCTGCCGAGGTAGTTGCCGTCCTCGATCAGTTCGTCGGCCTCCCGCCGGGTGACGCCCTTCCGCCGGCGGATCTCGTAGAGCCGTTCGGCGTAGGGGTCGAGGTTCCCGTCCTCGGGATCGACGATCTCGGGATCGAAGTCGAGCCCGAGCCGCTCGGCGTGGGCCCAGATCTCCTCCTGGTCGCCGATGAGGACGGGCTCGGCGATGCCCTGGTCGACGAGCTGGTAGGCCGCCCGGACCATCTTCTCGTCGTCGCCCTCCGCGAGGACGAGCCGCTTGGGGTCGCTCTTGGCCTTGTTGAGGACGACCCGCATCATCTCGCGGGACTTGCCCAGCCGGGCCTCGAGTCGTTCGTGGTAGGTGTCGAGACGGATCTCCGCTCTGGCGGCGCCGCTGGAGACGGCGGCCTGGGCGACCGCGGACGACACCTCGAACAACACGCGGGAATCGAGCGGCTTGGGGAGGATGTACTCCGAGCCGAACTGCAGCACCTCGTCCGAGTACGCCTTGCGCACCGCGTCCGGCGCGTCCCGTTTCGCGAGGTCGGCGAGCGCCTCGGCGCAGGCGACCTTCATCTCCTCGTTGATCTCGGTGGCGCGAACGTCGAGCGCGCCGCGGAAGATGAAGGGGAACCCGAGGACGTTGTTGACCTGGTTGGGGTAATCGGAGCGGCCGGTGGCCATGATGACGGTGTCCTCGCGGGCTTCTTTGGCCGCCTCGTAGCCGATCTCGGGGTCGGGGTTGGCCATCGCGAAGATGATGGGGTCGTCGGCCATCGAGCGCACCATCTCCTCGCTGACGATGCCACCGACCGACAGCCCGACGAAGACGTCCGCGCCGTCCATCGCCTCGGCCAGACTTCCCTCAGGCACGTCGCGGGCGAACTCCGTCTTGAACTCGTTGACCTCACCGTGCTCTGCGCGCTCGTCGGTGATGATGCCCGACGAGTCACACATCGTGATGTTCTCGCGTTTCGCGCCGAGCGAGAGGTAGAACCTGGCGGTGGCGATGGCGCTCGCACCCGCTCCCGAGAAGACGATCTCCAACTCCTCGATATCCTTTTCGGCGATGTCGACGGCGTTCAGGAGGGCGGCCCCGCTGATGATGGCCGTGCCGTGCTGGTCGTCGTGAAAGACGGGAATCGACAGCGATTCCCGAAGCGCCCCCTCGATTTCGAAGCACTCGGGCGCTTTGATGTCCTCCAGATTGATGCCGCCGAAGGTCGGCTCCATCGCCTCGACGGTTCGGATTATCTCTTGGGGGTCGTCCTCGTCGAGTTCGATATCGAAGACGTCGATGTCGGCGAATCGCTTGAAGAGTACGCCCTTGCCCTCCATGACGGGTTTGGAGGCCTGTGCGCCGATGTCGCCGAGTCCGAGCACGGCCGAGCCGTTGGAGACGACGCCGACCATGTTGCCCTTGGCGGTGTAGGTGTAGGCGTCGTTCGGGTTCTCGTGAATTTCGTTGCAGGGTGCGGCCACCCCCGGAGAGTACGCCAGCGAGAGATCGCGCTGCGTGCTGGTCGGTTTGGTCGTCGAGATTTCGATCTTGCCGGGTGGTTCCTCGCGGTGGTATTCGAGCGAGTCCTCGTCCAGTCCCATGACACCCCTCTCGGCTGATGGGATAAAAAACCAACCGAAACCGATATTCGACGAACGACGAATTCGGGTTACGGACCGACGTCGTGGCGGACGAGCGTCTCGCCATCGACATCGATCTCCCGGGTCGGCCACTCGCCGGTCGCCGTCAGCGTCTCGAATCCCTCGCCAACCAGCACCGTATCCTCGCTTTTCGCGCCCTGTATCGTCGGGTTCCATGCGTACGCCATCGGCGTGTCGAGGTTCGCGGTGCTCCCCGGCGTCGCCTTCCACTCCCGGCCTGCGAAGCCCGTCGCCCCGCCCTGATGGTGGTCTTCCCATTCGTCGGGGTAGCCAACTGCTGCGTAGGCGTCCTGAATTTCCCGAAAGACATCGTCGGCAGTTCCCTCGCCGGTGAGATGCTTGGTCGCTGCAAGCGCGGTCGCCTCGACCTGCATGGCCGCCTCGTGGCGGGCTTCGAGCCACGCCGGCGGGTCGAGGGCGACCGTCCGCGTCGCGCTCGCGTGGAGTCCATCGCGCTGTGCGGTGACCGACACCAACGCATAGCCGCCGATGTCGGCGTCGGTCGGGGGAAAGTGTCGATACGCCGGCGCGCGCTCTTCGCCACCGACGAGGAGCACAGGAACATCGATGCCGCGGGCGGACAGCCGTTTTCGACAGCGTGCGGCGACCGCCCGCTCTGAATCGGATTTTTGGATGGTTCCACAGACGTCTTCGAGCACCGTCGCGGTCTCGGTCCCGAGTTCCCGGTAACGTTCGATATCGGTGTCGGTGAGCGGCGTTCGGAGTCGGGCGACCGGAACGCGCTCGGCTCCGGGAACGTCGAAATCGGCGGCGAGCGGAGTATCCGAGCGTTCGGCGACGGCCTCGGCCAGCGTCTGCTCGTGCCACGGAAACGACTCAACGGGGACCCCGTCGAGTTCTTCCTCGGCGAATCGCGGAGCTTCGTTGTTGCTGGTGAGCACTCGCAGGGAGCCGTCGTAGCCAGCCGCCGCAACACCCACCGCCGCCTCGCGGTCGACGACGTTGTTCGCGCCGGTGAGCCACGCGAAGTTCGACGGGCGGGCGAACCAGACCACCTCCCAGTCCGTTTCGGCGAGATAGCTATCGAGGCGGTCGGTCTTTGCGTGGTCGGGGGCCATACGAATTCATCGGGCGAGCGGCCTAAAATGGGCCCGTTCCGTCGTCGGTCGGATTCGTCCGCCTTCGCCGGCGGTGGCGCGCGCTGAATGCGCCAGAGGCGCAGAACGCGCGAGGGATGAGCGAGCGAGGGCGCAGCCCGAACGGAGCGAATCGGCTGGGGAGGCGTGTGGCACAGTGCGGTGGCGGAGCGGATGAGCAGTTGTACCGTGAGCGAGGCCGTAGACCGAGCGAGCGGAAGTTTTTGGTCCAGACTTTTGCGAGTAGCGAGGGAGCGAAGCACCCGTGAGCAGAGGGTCGAGCGCGAGCGAAGCGAGCGCGAACCCCGAAGTGAAAAGGTGGGAGTGAAGTACCACCGCCTCCAACCGTCGGCGATGGTTCGATTCCGCCACCTCGCCGCCGCCACCACCGGGATGACGTTCGCGCTCATCCTCCTCGGCGTGTACACCGCCGCCGCGGGCGCGGGCCTGTCCTGCGGGGCCAACTGGCCGCTGTGCAACGGCGGCGTCTTCGGGCTGTTCCCGGCGAACTGGCCGAGTTTCATCGAGTGGTTCCACAGGCTGGTAGCGATGATTACCGGCTTCATGATCCTCGGGACGACCTACGCCGCATGGCGCGGCGGGAGGAGCCGCCGGTCCCGTCTCGCCAGCGCGCTGGCGCTGGTCGTCCTTCCGATCCAGATCCTGCTCGGCGGGGCCACCGTCACCCTCTACACGGCGCTCGTCCAGGTCACCCACCACGCCGCCGCTCTCGTCATCTTCGCCGCGCTCGTGGCGACCACCGTCTGGGCCTACGAATCGGCCGACAAGAACCACGCGAGCACCGACACCGCCGCCACGACGCCCGCCGACTAACACCCACTTTTTATAGGAGGTCCTCCCCCCCCCCCCTGCAAAACCTGGACTGAAAACTCCCGCTCACTCGCGTTGCTCGTTCGCGGCGAACCGCGCTCACTGTGTTCGCGCGGATGCTGCACGTTCCGCGCGGCTACCGCATCATCGCCGAAACCCCGCACCGCCACGCAAACCGGCCGAGGTTGGCGAAAGATTGAAATACTCATTCTACACACCGGTCGTATGGCTCCGAACAGTTCGACGACACGGCGTGGATATCTGAAAGCAACCGGCGCGAGTGTTATAGGACTGTCACTCGCCGGTTGTGTTGGTGGCGGCAGCGGGAGCGGTGGCGGTAACGGAAGTGGTGGCGGTAACGGAAGTGGTGGCGGTAACGGAAGTA
>CAZJHA010000014.1:16002-19150 GCA_964545755.1 uncultured Halobacteriales archaeon
GGTGGCGGTAACGGAAGTGGTGGCGGTAACGGAAGTGGTGGCGGTAACGGAAGTAGTGGAAACGGCAGTGGAAGTGGCGGCAATGGCTCGGGCGGTGGTGGCGGCCAGACCATCGTCATCGGTTCGGACATCCCCTACAAGCCGTTCGAGTACCGCACGAGCGAGGACGAACTCGTCGGGTTCGACGTCGGTATCGCGGATGCGGTCTTCGGCGAGCAGTTGGGCATGACCCCGGAGTTCAAAGCGACCGCCTTCGACACCATCATCCCGTCGCTCAACAACGGCAACTTCAGGGTCATCATGAGCGCGATGACCATCAACGACGAGCGCGCACAACAGGTCGATTTCTCCGACCCGTACTTCACGGCCTATCAGACGGTGGTCGTGCTCGCGAACAGCGACATCGCCTCGAAGCAGGACTTGAAGGGCAAGACCGTCGGCGTCCAGAAAGGAACCACAGGGGAGGCGGCTGCCGAGGAGCTGAAAAAGGAGTTCGATGGTGATCTGACCATCCAATCGTACGACCAGATTCCCGGTGCGTTCAGCGCACTCACCAACAACCAGGTCGCGGCGGTGCTCAACGACAACACCGTCAACGCACAGTTCGTCGACGAGAACTCCGAGACGGCGCGCTTTCTCGAAGGCGAGGGTGCGGCCGCCGAACAGGGAAAACAGGCACCGCCGTATCTCACCCTTACCGTCGAGGAGTACGGTATCGCCTTCCGCAAGGACGACGACCAGCTCAGAGAGCGGGTGAACGAGGCCCTTTCGACCATCCGTGAGAACGGAACGTACGACGACATCTACGGCGAGTACTTCAGTAGCTCGACAGGGACAGAGACCACCCAAAGCTAACACCACCCCTCGCAACCACCACTCATGGCCGAATCATACTCGGATTCGACGGGGAGTGACGCGACGGGCAGTCGGCTCTTCGACGACCGGACCTTGAAGTGGGTCGGCGTCGCCATCGCGGGGGCATTCACGCTCGCCATCGCGGCGTTTCTCGGGTACATCGTGGTCGTGCAGGTCGATTTCTCGCTGCTCGTCGAGGTCGTCTACCCGCAGTTCACCGACGCCTTTCTGACCGTGCTTCGCATCGTGGTCATCAGTAGCGTCCTGTCGGTCGTCGCGGGCGTCGTCGTCGGTCTCGGGCGCGTCTCACAGACACGCTTTACGCGGTCGATCGCCCGCGGGTACATCGAGTTCTTCCGTGGTACTCCCCTGTTGTTTCAGCTGATGGTCGTTTTCTTGGGCGTGCCGACGTTCTGGCCGCCCGGCGAATTTCCGATAGCGAACTTCGCGGTTCCGGCGGCCATCATCGGCCTGACGCTGAACCACGCGGCCTACATCGGCGAGGCCATCCGTGGCGGTATCGAGTCCGTTCCGGATGGACAGATGGAGGCCGCCCGCTCGCTCGGTCTCTCCTACATCCAGTCGATGCGCGAGGTCATCCTGCCACAGGCGTGGCGCAACGCGCTGGCGGCCATCGGCAACGACCAAGTCATCCTCGTCAAGGACACCTCCCTCCTTACTGTGATTGCGGTCCCGGAACTCATCAGCGCCTTCCGCAACGTGAACAGCAACACCTTCGACGCGTGGACGCCGATCCTCATCGTCGCAATCGCGTATCTCATGATCACGATTCCGCTCGGGCGACTCGTCAGCTATCTCGAACGGCGCGCCGACCCGGCGGGAGGGCGTTCGTGAGCGCCACCCCGATACTCGAATTCGACGGCGTGAACAAGTACTTCGGCGACGCACACGTGCTTCGGGACGTCGATCTCGGGGTCGACAACCAGGAGGTGTGCGTAGTCATCGGCCCGAGCGGCAGCGGGAAGTCCACCCTGCTGCGGTGTGCCAATCGCTTGGAGGAGATTCAATCGGGCGAGGTTCGACTTGAGGGTGAGTCCATCTCGGACCCCGCGGCGGACATCAACCGCCTCCGCCAGCGCATCGGCATGGTCTTTCAGAGCTTCAACCTCTTTCCGCACAAGACGGCGCTCGAAAACGTCACGCTCGGCCCGATGAAGGTGCGCGGTCTCTCGAAGGAGGACGCCCGCGAGCGCGCCGAGGACCTCCTCGACCGGGTCGGACTGTCGACACAGGCCGACTCCTATCCGAACCAACTCTCCGGTGGCCAGCAACAGCGCGTCGCCATCGCCCGCGCGCTGGCGATGGAGCCGGAAGTGATGCTGTTCGACGAGGTGACGAGCGCGCTCGACCCCGAACTGGTAGGGGAGGTTCTCGACGTGATGGGTACGCTCGCCGCGGAGGGCATGACGATGATGGTCGTCACCCACCAGATGGGCTTCGCCCGCGAGGTGGGCGACAGAGTAGTGTTGATGTCAGAGGGGCGGATCGTCGAGACGGCCCAACCGGAGCGGTTCTTCTCGAATCCCGACACTGACCGCGCCCAGCAGTTCCTCTCGAAGATCCTCTGATCTCTTCAGGAGAAGTCGCCGAGTCCGGACTGGGAATCGTCGGCCGTTCCGGTGTCGTCGACGTTTTCGGTCGCGCTCTCGTCGTCCTCGGATTCGGCCGGCTGGCTGTCCGAACCGTCGCCCACCTCGTCGTCCGGAGTCGTACGCGTCGCACCCTCGAACGCGCCGTCGGAGCCTTCGACAGCGGCCTCCTCGCCGAGTCGGGTGGCGTCCTCGACGATCGACTGGACCTTGTTGGTGTCCTCGCCGCTTCCGGTAATGAACGCGACGTGTTCGGCGTCGAGGTCGTAGCGGGCGGCCATCGCCACAGTCAAATCGCGGTTCGTGCAGTGGTGGGTCATCGTCGAGAGGAAAGGCATGATTTCTCGGCGCGCGCTCGCCATGCTCGTTCCACTGGTCGCGGCGATTTTTCGGGCGACGTAATCGCGCTTGTCGCGAGTCCCGCGCGAGCGCCCGAGTTTCGACCAGTAACTCGGCGGACCGTAGCGCGTCCAGCCACCCTTCGATTCTCGGCGGGAAGCGGCGACGCCGGCGGTCATGGCATCGCCCGCGTACCGCCAGTAGGAGTAGTTCTGGGTGGCTCTGACCCGTCCGAGCCAGCGGTCGGCGTTGGCCAGATTGTCGTAGGCGTCGGCGAGTTCCGCTCCCGCGTAGTCCTTGGGCACGTTGTCCTCGATCCAGTTGATGAGGTCGTCGGGGGTCTC
>CAZJHA010000015.1:0-18652 GCA_964545755.1 uncultured Halobacteriales archaeon
AGTCCTCCATCATCGTCCGCTCGCCGTCGTAGATGATGACCGACCCCTCGTGGAGTTCGTCCATGTTCTCTTCGACCGTGCGCTGGGTCAGCGCGATGAGGACATCGAGCCTGTCGACGACCGATGCGACGCGCTCGGTCGAGCTACGGACCTTGTAGGCGGTGTAGCCACCACGGATACGCGAGGCGAAGTCCTTCGAGGTGAAGACCTGTCGACCCGCCCGCGAGAGGGCTTGGGCGAAGATCTTCCCCGTGGAATTGATGCCGTCCCCGGCTTCGCCGCCGATGGCCCAGTTCAAATCGTCTGGCATGTGCTGGCCGCACTACTCGGTCTGCGGACGAAAAGGCTTCGGAACCGTGACCGAAGTCCATTTGTCCGAACCACGGCGACCGACTGCATGGACCCAACGCGGACACCAATCGAAGCCGTTCGGAGCGTCGGCTCGGACGCCATCGCGCTCGATATCGAAACCCCTGCGGACTTCGACGCCCGCCCCGGCCAGTTCGTCAAGCTCTCGCTCGACATCGACGGCGAACGCCTGTCGCGGTTCTACACGCTCTCCTCGCCCGGCGTCGCCGAGAGCTTCGAGATAACCGTCGCCGTCGACCCCGGGGGTGATGTCGGTCCACGACTCGCCGCGCTCGAACCGGGCGACAGCGTGACGGTGGCCGGCCCGTTGGGCAACGCGTACTACGAGGACGAACCGCGTACGACCGTCCTCGCCGGCGGGCCGGGCGTCGGTCCCGCAGTCGGCATCGCCGAGCGCACGCTCGACGACGGTGGCGAGAGCGCCATCGTCTACCGCGACGACGACCCCATCCACGACGAACGCCTCGCGGCCCTCGACGACGCTGGCGCGGCCGTCACACTCCTCAATGAGGACGAACCGATGACCGACGCCGTCGAGAACGCACTTGCCGGCACGCCCGACGAACAGGTGTTTGTCTACGGCTTCGCCGATTTCCTCGACGTCGCCACCGACGCGCTGCAAGCCGCCGGCGGCGACCCCGACCGCGCGAAAGTCGAGAACTTCGGTTGAAACCTGGACTAAAAACACCCGCTCGCTCCCTGCGGTCGCTTGCGGTACGAATCGCTATCACCTCCGCTACCGCCACCACACAGCACCGCAGAAGCCCTCGCTCACTCGCGGTGCTCGTTCGCTCGCCCTTCATCCACCAGGAACCGCATACCATAGCAGCGACGCGCCGCTGCTACACGGTGGCCGTTGCACATCACTCGCTGAGTTCGTCACGGAGATACGCCGCGACCTCGTCGATGCCGTCGTGCGCGCGGTCGACGATACCCTCCATGTTGAGAAAGCCGTGAATCATCGACTCGTAGTTCGCGTGTTCGACGGCGACGCCGGCCTCCCGGAGGCGGTCGGCATAGGCAACCCCCTCGTCGCGCAGCGGGTCGAACCCACAGGTCATGACGAACGCCGGCGGCAAGTCCGAGAGGTCCCGGGCCGACAGCGGGAAGGCCAGCGGGTTGTACGCGTCAAGTTCGTCGTCGAGATACTGCTTGACGAACCAGACGATGTCCTCGGCGGTGAGGAAGTAGCCCGAGGCGTTCTCCGCCCGCGAGTCCATCGGCTCCAGATACGCCGTTGCCGGGTACAGCAACACCTGCGCCTCGATGTCGGGCATGCCGCGCTCGCGGGCCAAAAGCGAAAGCGTCGCCGAGAGGTTGCCGCCCGCGCTGTCGCCGGCGACCGCCAGTCGACTTCCGTCGCCCGAGAACCGCTCGGCGTTGCTCGCGAGCCAGTCCGTCGCCGCATAGGCGTCTTCGAGCGCCGCCGGCCACGGATGCTCCGGTGCGAGCCGGTAATCGACCGACACCACGAGACAGCCACTCCGCCGAGCCAGTAGCCGACAGAGGTTGTCGTACCCGTCCAGACTCCCGAGGACGAACCCGCCGCCGTGGAAGAAGGCAACAGTCGGAAACGGTCCCTCGCCGTCGGGCACGTACGCTCGTGCCGGCAGATCACGCCCCTCGGCCGGAATGGAGAACTCAGCAACCGTCCCCACTTCCATGGGGTCGTCACCGGCGAGGTCCATCATGGTGTCGAGCTGCTGGCGCGACTGGGCGACATCGCCAGATAGTGAGATGTCGTAGTCGTTGAGCAAATCGAGCAGATTCTCGACCTGCGGGTCGAGGTCGCCTCTCATGGCGATCCACCGTGTTCGACGTTCTCGACGAGCCGCTTCGTGGCGGTGTCGGCAGCGACCGACTGCGGGTGGACGCCGACGGCGACCACGGCATCACCGGCGTCCTCTGCAACGGCGACGTGGACGAACACCGGTGTGGTCTCCCCACCGGACTGGTTGGTCGTCGCGTAGGTCACCAGTTCGGTTTGCTGACCGGACAGTGTGACGTTCTGGCTGTC
The DNA here is from genome assembly GCA_964545755.1 of uncultured Halobacteriales archaeon. Lineage (GTDB taxonomy): Archaea > Halobacteriota > Halobacteria > Halobacteriales > Halococcaceae > Halococcus. Next base: position 2,387 of record CAZJHA010000015.1, read on the forward strand.
TTCGACTCTCAGCGCGCTCGTGTTGTTCACCTCGCCGAGCAGCCGGCCGACGTCACGGCGCTCTGAGGGCTTTGCGAACGGGTTCACCGGCGCACCGTCGGTGTCGGGACTCGGCGTGCTGAAGACGACGAACCGTCCCGCGTGCTCCGGGTGTGCGTACGTCTCGATGTGGTTTTCCACGCCCACCTCGCGGTCTTCGCCCCGAATACCGACGGTTTCGTTGAGCGCAATGGTTGCGCTCTCGTCGACGACGTAACCCGTGGCGTCGAGCGCGCCCTCCTCGACCGAAGCGGGACTGGCCTCGGCGGTGAGCGACCCGCCGGGAATCGTACAGCCGCTCGCCACGACGAGGGCGACCAGCGCGAGCGCAACGTAAAAGCGACGGCTCATGAATGGGGAACATATCCCGGTGATAAAACGATTGCCCACCGTATTTCCGGGACATTATACCGCCGCCGAATCGCGGGCGGGTTCGACCGGTATCGTATTCGCAACGTCGTCGCTGACCGACGCCCGACGTCCGACTCGTCGCTCGTCGCCGGATTCGAGCTGGAAACGAAACCGTTCGTTATATATCAATTCCGACCGTTCAAGTGTCGTTGACCCCTGTTATCGGTATGAGCACCACCCTCCCGGACCGAAGGGCCTGCCGGTGGTCGGCAGTTCATATCACTACGCCCAGGACCCGCTACGATTCATGACGGCGGTCCGGGACGCCTACGGCGACATCGCACAGTTCACGCTCGGTTCCGAGCAGGCATACATGGTGACGAACCCCGACGACATCGAGCGCGTCGTTCGACTTCCAGCCGACGCTGACGCTCTATCCCGCCGACCCCGTCGAGATGTCCGTCCGCGAGCGCCAGTAAGTCAGTCGTCGGCAGCCGCCGCACCGATTTCGATGTCGCCGGCGTCGAGTTCGCGCTCGACCTCGCGGGCGGCCGTGACCATGTTCTCCATCTTGCCGTAAGCCACCTCGCGCGGCAGGAGCTTCACCCCACAGTCGGGGCTCACCGTCAGCCGTTCTGGAGGAACGATTTCGAGCCCCTTCTGGATGTTCGCCTTGATTTCGTCGACCGATTCGACCTCGGCGACGTGGACGTCGGTGACGCCGAGCGCGAGGTCGAGGTCGAATTCGGGTTCTTTGAACACGTCCAGCTGCTCGTAGTCGCCGTTTGCGAGTTCGACGTCGAACTCGTCGATGGGAAAGTCGAGGATTTCGGGATAGATTCTCGAATAGTCGCCGTAGCAGACGTGCAGCCCGACCCGCACCTCCTCGGGGAGGTCGGCGACGATGCGGTCGAGCGCCTCGCCGACGATGGCGTGGTCGTCCGGTGTGGTCGCCAGCGCCGGTTCGTCGATCTGGATGTAGCGCGCGCCAGCAGCGACCAGTTTCTGTATCTCCTCGTTGACGAGGTCCGCGAGGTCGAGTGCAAGTGCGCGGTCGTCGTTGTACGCCTCGTTGAAACTCCAACTGGCGAGGGTGTATGGTCCTGTAATGGGCACCTTCACCGGGCGCTCGGCGACGTCGTTCGTAAACTCGAACTCCGAGACGAGCCACGAGTCGTCGTAGGCGACCTCGCTCACCACGGAGGGTTTGTCGAAGTAGTTGTGGCCCCAGACCTTCACTGGACCATTGAACTCGTAGCCGTCAATGCGGTCGGCGAAGAACTCCACCATTTCGTTTCTGCGCATCTCACCGTCGACCACGGCGTCGAGACCCGCGCGCTCGTGTTCGTGGGTGATGAGGCGGGCGGCGTCGTCGGTCGCCTCCTGCCAGTCGTCTTCCTCGACCTCGCCCGCGTCGTGTGACTCGCGCATGCGGTCGAGCCACTTCGGTTTCGGATAGCTGCCGACCACGGTGGTCAGGATGAAATGCTCGTTCGGATGGTCGGCGGGCCGGAACTGTTCACGGCTCATGCGTCCACCTCCTCGGCGCGGGCGGTACCCGCGGCCAGCGCTTCGAGTTTCTCGATGCAGCGACTCACCGGCAGGTAGAACAGTTCGGTGTTGGTTGTCAGATACATGGTTTCGAAAGTCGAACCCGGCGTTTGCTCGTCGACCCACACGGCGCGTTCGGCGATTTTTTCGGGTTCTTCGACTAGCGTGTTCTGGCCGTCGGCCAGCCCCAGCACGATATCGTCCTTGGTGCCGTACTCGTTGATGTTGTACAGGTTGTCCTCGTGATTGGTGACGAAATCGTAGCCCACGGCGTCGATATCCGCATCGAGCAGGTGGGCGTGGACCTTCTCGGTGAGCGCACCCCAGTAGGTCTGGACCACCACGTCGGCGTCGGCCGCATCGGCCACGCGGTCGATGGCCTCACTCGCGCGCTCGTCCGCACCGTCTTCGGGAGGGTTCGTGACGAGCGACGGTTCGAGGACGAACACCGTCTCGACGTCGGGAAACGCCCGTACCTCGCCCGCGAGGAAGTTCGCGATGGCATCGAGGAACTCCTCACCATCCTCGTAGAACTCGTCGGTAGCGAGGTCCGACAACGTGTACGGGCCCGGCACGACCGCCTGCGTCGGCACGTCGGAATCGAGATTCGCGAGCGCGTCGAGGTCGTCAGCGAGGTCGCCGTCGAAGGTCAGTTCGCCGGTGACTGCTGGCTCCCGATAGAAGTTGTTGTTGTCGTAATAGCGGACGATTCCTCTCGTCTCGACGGCGTCGTGGACACAGAGCGGATGGGCGAGCATGTCGTCCCAGCGGAGCTGGCCCTCGACGATTCTGTCGAGTCCGGCGGTCGCCTGCCAGTCGGCGACGGCTGCGCGCGCCTCCCCATAGACCTCCATGATGTCAGTTTCCTCGCTTCCATCGACGAGGTCCTCCTTCTGGTGGCCCTTCAGACTCCCCAACCGGTCTTTCGCCCAGTCCGGCAGCGGAAACACGCCGGGCGTCGTGGCGACGAATTCCGTCATGAGTGAACTGGGGAATGACGGCGCTTAATATTTGCTACTCGCGAATATGCCCGGAGGTAATCACCTCTCGTCGAGTCGGAGCACCGAGAGCGTCTCGAAGGGGAACGATTCCTCAGTCACGGTCGCCGTCTCGAACCCTGCTTCGCGTGCGCGCTCGATGACGGTATCGAAACCGCTCAGGCTGCTCACGAGCAGAAGTATTCGACCACTCGGTGCGAGGACACGTCCGACGCCGGCGAGAAACGGCTCGATGACGTCGCGGCCGCTCTCGCCACCTGCAAGCGCCACCTCCATCCAGTCGCCGACCGCCTCATCAGGCGTGGTTGGCAGGTACGGTGGATTGAACGTTACGAGATCGAACACGTTGGCTCGAAACGGTTCGGTGAAGTTGCCACGAACGACGCTGACTCCGTTCTCGCGGGCCTGTCGGCAGGCGTGTGGGTTCGGGTCGAGACCGTGGACCGTCGCACCTGCCTCGGCCATCGCGGCCGCGACGTAGCCCGAGCCGGTGCCCACGTCGAGCGCGCGGTCGGTGGTAGTGGTCTCTTCGCGGGCGGCCGTCGCAAGCAGATGTGAATCTTCGGCTGGCTGATAGACCTTCTCGCGCTCGCAGCGCTCGTCGAGACCCATGCTATTCGCCCCCGGCGGGCCTGAGACTTCCACGCTCTGCGTGCGGGCCGACCTCGCCGGACTCCTCGCGCGCGGCGAGCACGCGCTGTGGGTAGGCGATGGAGATTCCCTCGCGGTCGAACGCCGCCTTTATCGACTGGATGACGGCGGTTTTCGCCTCCCAGACCCGTCGCGAACTCGGGTCGTCCACCCAAAAGCGCGCTTCGAGGACGATGCTTGAATCGCCGAACTCCTTCAGGACGGCCCGTGGCGACGGCACCGAGCGCGGCTCGTCCATGCTCTCCATCGCCTCCTCGGCGACCGCGGTCACCGCTTCGAGGTCGGTCGCGTAGTCGATACCGACCTCGACGTCGACCCGCAGGCGGTTGTTCTCCGAGCGATTCACGAGTGGATTGCTCGTTATCTGGTCGTTCGGAATCAGCACGTGCTCGTCGTTGAACGTCCGTATTTCGGTGTTGACGATGGTGACGTCCCTGACGATACCCTCGTAGTCGTCGACGGCGATCCAGTCGCCGACGCGGAACGGCCGCAAAAACAGCAGCACGAACCCGGCCGTTATCGAGCCGATTGTCTCGCGGGCCGCCAGCCCGATGACCGCGCCGAGAACGCCCGCACCGAGAAAGAGCCGGCTGAGCTGAATCCCCCAGACCGCAAGCGAGACGAACAGCGCCCCGACGGCCACGCCGACGTCGGCGACGTGGTACGCGACCTCGCTTTGATGGTCGGTTATCGCGCCGTACTCCTCGGCCAGTCGGTCGATGGAGCGGTTGATGAGCCGTATCAGCAGGTACGCAACGACGATTACCGTACCAATGAGCAACAGCCGAGCGCCGGTCCAGCGGTTGACCGCGAGCGCATCGAGCACCAGCCCGAGAGCCGGCACGACGCGCCAGACGACCGTGAGCCAGAGCACGGTAACGATGACCCAGACGGCCACGACGCCGGCTTGCAGCGCCTCGGTGAGTCGGGAGCTATACCGGCGCTTGAGCGGTCTACCGGCCCGGTTGACGAGTACGATGACTGCTCCGAGGGCGACCAGCGCGGCGAGGCTGCCGAACAGCTGCGCCCCGGTCGAGGAGAGATACGCTGCCCGAAGCCGCCTGAGGAACTCGGGAACGAGCATTCGCTATCGCCCCCTGTGATACGTTACCACAGTCCTCGTTCGCCGCTGCTGGAGCATGCGGCGAACTGACCGACGGACTACCTCGTTGCTCGTCGCCTCAAACGTGCTCGAACTTCTCACCACCACACTTCGGACAGAGCTGTTGTCGCTCGTCGAATTCGGCATAGCAGTCGATACACTGATATGTTTGTTCGTCGGCGGTCCCCGTTTCGACAGTTTTCGAACCGAGCGCCTCACGGAGACCCTCGATGAGTGCCATACTCGTCCATACCGCCGTGAGACCTTTCGACCCGTTGCTTGTGTATGCCGTGTTCGATAATCCGACACGAACCGCGAGCCGTCCTTGCTGCGCGCCAGCCTCGTTCGCACTCGACCCGTCATTCTGCCAGTGCAACGCCTCCGTGCTCGATGGCCAGTTCCGTGAGCGCGGCGAACTCCGCGGGAGCGAGCTCGCCTGCCCGCTTGCCGAGTAGTTCCTCGTCGGCGGCTTCGACGACCGACTCGGGTCGTTCGATGCCCGTGATGTGCGTCGTGTTCCGAATCGCGTTGCGCAGCGTCTTGCGCCGCTGGGTGAACACGCCCCTGACGAGCGCCAGAAAGCTCTCTTCGGGCACAGTATAAGTGGGGTCACGCGGCGTGGCCCGTACGACGGTGCTCTCGACGGCCGGCGGCGGCGAGAACGCCTCCGGGGGAATGGTCTCGACGATTTCACACGCGGCGTAGTGGCCTGCCGTCACCGACAGCCGACCGTAGTCGGCGCTCCCTGGCGCTGCGACCATCCGCTCGGCAAATTCCTTCTGAACGGTGGCGACCAGCGGCCGTTTCCGGGGGAGCAGCCGGAACAGTATCTCGCTCGAAATCCCGTAGGGGAGGTTCGATATCGAGACCGCGAACTCGGGGAGGTCGACGGTGAGTGCGTCACCCTCGACGATCGTGAGCCGTCCCGATTCGATGGCGTCGGCGAACTCCTCGCGGAGGAAGTCGGCGAGGCGGCTGTCGCGTTCGATTGCCGTCACGCGCTCGGCACAATCGAGCAGGCGGTCGGTCAGCGCGCCGGTGCCGGCCCCGATTTCGAGGACGTGGCTCGTATCGAACCCGCCGGCATGAGTCGGCAGCCGGTCGAGCACGCGGTCGTCGACGAGGAAGTGCTGGTCCTGCTTCGGGTCGCCACGCACGCCCGCCCGTCCGAGCAGCGCGTCGGGGTCGCGCCCGTCGCTCATCGCCACCCGCCCGTCGACCGTGCTCTCGGCGTTCGCTCGTTCATGGCGGCGCTAGCGACGCGGCCGACAAAACCCTACTCACTTCCCTCGTCGCGCCCGACGAAGATGCGGTACTTCAGGTCCTCGTCGCGCAACTCCTCGCGGATGCGCTCGATGAGGATTTCCTTGGGTCGGTGGAGACCGGCGACGCGCTCTTCGAGGTCGTCGAAGCTCTCGAAGGGCTGTCGCTTGCGCTCGTCGAGGACCGAGTTCCTGAGCTTCTTCCCGATACCGGGAAGGAGGTTGAGCTGGTGGAGTCGGAGGGTGATGGGCTGGGCGTCGTTGTAGAAATCGACGAACCGCCGCTCGTCGCGGTCGATGGTCGCCTCGATGGCGTAGTCGAGTTCGGAGGTGGCGGCGCTCGATAGCCCATCGAACGCGACGGGCCGCGAGGATTTGATGGTCGACTCGTCGAGGCTGACGCGGTCGCTGAAACCGATGTCGGTCTCGTCGGCGAGCGTGAGTTCGGTGAGATGAAAGTCGCTCTCACCGAGGGCGTAGGCAAGCGGCGATTTCTGCTGTGGCGGCCGGTCGTCGTCGGGCCGGCCGGTCGGCAACATATCGAGGACGACCGCATGGCGCTGGTCGTCGGCGCTCTCGGCATCGCTCATACTCCTCGCTTACGCCGAGGACGCACTTAAGTCCGTGCCGGTCACTCGTAGCGAGCGACCACGTCGAGGATGGCGTCGAGTTCCTCACCCGACAGCGAATACCGCTCCTGTGCGTAGATGGCGCGGAGTTCGTCGCGGTTTGCGGGCCGGAGATTGGCGATCTTGTACGCCGTCGGCTCGTCGACCTTCTCCAACGCTTCGAGTTCGTCGACGAACTCCCGGGACTCCTCGACCGTGAGGTCGGCAAACCGGTTGACGTGGTCGATGGCGCGGGCGAGTTCGTAGCGCATCTCCCGGTCCTCGTCGGCCGCACGCTCGGCCTCGATGTCGGCCAGCAAATCCTTCGTCTCGGCGAGCGTGAGGTACTCCTCGTCGAGTTGCTCCTTGAATATCGTCATTCCTGCCGGCGGAGATGGGCGGGGATGGCGATGATGGTCTTGTCCTTGCTGCCGTCGGTGATGCGCACGCGATAGGCGCTGCCCTGTTCGCCGAGCACCTCGCCGGTGTGGCCGTTGAATCGCGGGTGGAAGCGGCCGTCGGGCACGCTCGGGTCGATACGAAGGTGGACGCGTTCCCCAGTGGAGAAGTCCTCGATGGCGCGCTGGGGTGGCGAGGTGCCACGCTCGCGCGGGTCGTTCGAGAGTTTGTTCCGGGTTTTCTTGAGTGGTCCCTTGGAGTTCGGCATATGGTCGGCGTTGCGGAGCGGTCCGTATAAAACGTGTGTTCCGAACCGCTCAGATGCGGCCGACGTTCTGGACCTCGACGCTCTCGACGCGGCCGACGCTGCCGAAGGCCTCTTCGACGCTCTCGGTTCCGCCCGCGCTATCGGGGACGATGACGGTCGGCAACAGCGCGACAAGCCCGAAGGCGACGTCGTCGCGTTCGAAGCCGTTGATTCTCGCTCCCTCGGGCAACGAATCTTCGAGTTCCTCCTGGAGGTCGTCGAGGTCGACTTCCGGACTCTGGGGCATCACCTTGAGCTTCGCAGCGACCTTCCCCATCGTTAGGGACCCATAAAGCCGCAGTCGGGACACTCATAGAGGTTGCTCTGCTTGCGGCATTTCGCACAGCGGTAGATGCGCGTGCCACACTCCGGGCACGCGAAGGCGGCGGCGTTGGTGCCCGAGATGTCGATACCACAGGAGACACAGGTACGCGAGTGTGTTGATGCGGAGTCGCTCTCGCTCATACCGCTACCTGTGTACCCGCGGGTTAAATCCTGTCGAAAGTCGCTGGCAGCGTCGAACCGTGAACTGGTTGAAGACCTACTCGACGGTGATTTCGACACCGCCGACGACCGCCTCGTCGTCTTCGATGTCGGCCTGTTCGCTTCGCTGCCGGAGGTGAGGGAGTCGTCGGTGCCGTTGCCGTTGGTGTCGAAAGCGGCATGCGATGAGGGTCCGGTTCCCCTGGAGCTCGTGGTCGAAGTCAGGACCGGGATGTCCGAATAGAGCGAGATTTCGACGTCCATCACGGTACACACCGTGAAGGGCCGCTTCCCTTCGGTCGAATCCGCGAACGACGGTCGGTGCCGAAAAAGAGGAGGGAGTTATTCCGAGACGATCAGCGGGTTGACGATACCGAGGACCTGGTCCATATTCCGCGCCATGTCGAAGGCGTTCGGCATCGAACTCCCGGGAATGAGTGCTCTGAAGTAGCTGGTGTGACGCGCCTCGACGCTGTGAATCGAGAGCGCTGCGGCAACCACGTCGTCGTTTTCGATAAGCGGTCCCGCACCGGCGTACGCAGACGTGCCGACCGCCTCGACGCGGGCCGAGAACCTGACGAACTCTTCGAGGTTCGAGTACGGGAACTCGTACTCAGCGGCCTCGACCGGGGTGCCGCCGAGGTCCTCGATGGTCTGGGTGAGTGCCTCGACGTGGGCCTCCTCGTGGTCGCGGATCGAACTGATCTCCTGGAAGGTCGCAAAGCGGAGTTTCGGGTCCGCGAACTTCCGCCCGATGGCTTCCGACCGTTCGATATCGCTCTCTGAGTACTCGTCGAGGAACTCGTTGTAGTAGGCCGCTTCGAGGTGTTCGAGCGCCAGCGCGAAGTTCAGGATGTCCACGTCGGTGACGTTGCCGCCACCCATGCTGCCATCGCCCACGTCCTCGTCGGCGACGGCCATTGCCGAGCCAACTTCGAGGTCGATGCGGTAGAGCTTGATGTCGCCGTCGACGGCGATCAGCGCGTAGGCGGCCCCGTCGGTCCCGGAGATGTCGAAGCCGTTGACGGCGTTGGCGTCGATGCCGAGTTCGCCGATGGTGGTCAATCCACTGGTAGTGCCCGAATCGGGGCTCGCGTCCTGCTGGACGAGCACGTCGAGGGTGCTGTCGATGTCGTACAACATCGTGTCGCTCGGGTCCGCGACGCTGTTGGTGTACCCCGCCGCGCTGAGCTGTGGGGCCGTCCCCTCGTTGGCGTCGCCGTCCATGTAGAACGTGTCGGGGTCTTGGCGAATGATGGTGCCGTCGTCGGCGCTCGTGACGAAACTGTCGCCGTCGGTCGTCACGACCCGAATCGCGTCCGCGACCGGATTGAAGTCGAACCCGATGCCGTCGATGAGGTCAGTATCGGGGTAGTCGGCCGAACCCACAGTAGAGGCCGAGACGGATTTCCCGTAACTGCTCGGCATCTCGACGGTGTAGAGCGTGCCCTCCTCGCCGAGCGCGTAGAGCATTCCATCCGAGGGCCGGTAGTCGATGCCGACGAGCAGGTCGTCGCCGTTCACGCCATCGATGCGGGTGGCGTCGTCGGTCCGAATCGCGCCCGAGTCGAGGGCGACTGGAACGACCGCGTTCGCGGTGCCGTCGTCTTGGGCGACCAGCGCGAGCGCGTGTTCCATGTTCGCGTCGTCTTTGTCCTTGTCACTACTTTTCTTGTCCTTGCCGTCGTCGGACGGAACGAGCGTCAGCCCGTACACCGGCGGCTGATGGTCGGCCGCGGCGATACCGGTGCCGAGTGCCCCGAGGGCGACCGCGCCGACGCCGGCTTTCGCCGCATTACCCATGAACGACCGCCGATCCAGTGCACCGCCGACGCGGGTGAGCAGGTCCTGTGTCGTCTCGTTCTCGCGGTCTACGTCGTCCGCTTCGTGGGCAGCGTTGTCGAATTCGAACTCACCGAGGTCAGCGAAGCTCTCGCCCGCCTCGATACGCTCTTCGATTGTTCATGGTTTTGCATGGTGATGTGCGTTCCGCACGACCCGCTATTGACCTAAGTAGTATAAAAAGATATACCATATTCAGGCCCAAATTTAGCTATAGTTATGTTTTCTGGGGCTGAATCGGGCTGCACGAATGCCGATACGTCGGGACCGGACTGCTTTTCGCCGCCGGTTCGCTACAGTAGGCATGAGCGAGGGATGGTTTGCCGGTCTCGCGGCCGACGAAGTAGGAGCCGGACGCATCCGCGAGGGCAGCGCCGACGCGCCGGACGAGTGGCCCACTAGAGCCATCGAGTCGGGATTCGCCGCCGACGAGGGGGAATATTACGCCCGCTTGCACGAGGCAGCGCTAGCGGCGGCTCGGGACGAAATGGAAGCACGCGAGCGCGCCGACGACCAGCAGGTCATCCATGCAGTGCGTGCGATGGACGACGCCGGACGAATGGCGAACGAACTCGCCGAACGCGTCGCCGAGTGGGCCGGCAGTCGCTATCCCGAGTCGGGGACGGGACTCGACTACTGCCGCGAACTCGCCGACACCACGTCAGAGGAGTCGGCCGACGAGCGACTGGTCGCGCTCGCCGAGCGGGCAATCGCACTCGACGAGGAACGTGAATCGCTCGAACGGTACGTCGAGCGGGTAGTCAGGGACGCCGCACCGAACCTCGCGGCGCTCGCCGGGCCGACGCTCGCCGCACGGCTGCTCGCGCTCGCCGGCGGACTCGAATCGCTCGCCAAAACCTCGAGCAGCACGATACAGGTCCTGGGAGCGGAGGAGGCGCTCTTTGCACACCTCCGTGGACAGGCCCCCTCACCGAAACACGGCGTCATCTACGTCCACGAGTACGTCCGCGGCACGCGCCCCGAAAAGCGCGGATCGGCGGCGCGCGCGCTCGCGGGAAAACTCACCATCGCCGCGCGTATCGACCACTATTCAGGTGACCGTCGCCCGGACCTCGAAGCCGATCTCGAAGAACGCATGCGCCAAATCCGCACCGGTGGGGAGGACGATGGTGCTGCCTGACGGGGTGCAGTACCACGCTATCGACGGCGAGCAGCGACTCGCCACCCGAGGGAAGGCGGTCTATGGCGAACCGGTCGCCGACGGCTGGCGCGCGTGGAACCCCCACCGGTCGAAAGTCGGCGCGATGTACGAACTCGGGATGGAGCCGGGTCTCGAAAGTGGGGACAGCGTCCTCTACCTCGGCGCGGCAAACGGCACGACCGCGAGTCACGTCGCGGACGTCTGTGGGCTCACCTACGCCGTCGAGTTCGCCGCACGACCCATGCATGACCTGCTTTCGGTCGCCGAGTCACGCGAGAACCTGTTCCCGCTACTCAAGGACGCCCGCAAGCCCGAAACCTACGCCCACGTCGTCGAGAGCGGTCTCGACGTGCTCCTCCAAGATGTAGCGACACGCGGACAGGCACGAGTCGCGCGGGCGAATCGGCAGTTTCTGCACGACGATGGACGCCTGTGTCTGGCTATCAAGGCCAGAAGTGAGGATGCGACGCGCGACCCCGCCGACGTCTTCGCCGACGCGCTCGACGAACTGCGCGAAACCTATACGATCCTCGATAGCCGCCGGCTCGACCCGTTTCACGCCGACCATCTCGCGGTCGTCGCCGAACCGCGCTGAACTGTTCGGCAGTGCCGTTCGGAGACACCGCTACACCACAAAGCACTTACAGGGAGCGTCAATCTTTCCGCTATACGTCGACGAACGATGCCAGGTCAGTACGCCCGCCCCCGGCCACCGCGCCGGAACCCCTCGATAGCCGCCCCCGTATCGCCCACGAACTCGGAGTGCCGACAGCGCGTGTGGCGACCGTGAGCGACCGATCCGCGGTCATCCTCGCGGCGCTCGTCGTTTTCGCCGCGCTCGGCGGTGCGATACCGGCGGCGGCACAGGACGCCGGCCGACCGACCGACCGACCGACGGCGGCGTTCAACCAATCGACCGTGAGCGAACAGCGCGGCGACATCGCCGCGATAGCGCTGAACCTCTCGGGAACGGCGAACGCGACCGTCACGGTCGGCAGCGAGGCGGTCAACTACGAGGCGAACGTCACCGTCAACGACAGCGACGACGACGGGCGCGTGACGCTGTTGATGAACACCTACATCGCCGGGATGGGAACCGAAAACAGGGTGTACGAGGCATCGGAGGGCGATGCCGTCACCGACACGAACCGGACGACCGACCCGCTCGACAGCCCGCTGGAGGCGAGTCGGTACAACCTCTCGGTGGCGGCTGGGGAACGACGAACCGACACGGCCACGCTCGCGCTCACCGAGCGCACGACCGGCGAACTCATCACGTGGACCGCGCCGGCGGCGAGCTTCGACAACGCGACGAACGCGAGCGAGGTCGCCGCTGCCGTCGAGAACGGCCGCATCACGGCGACCGACTCCGTGGCCGTCGGCGACGTATCGGTCAACCAGTTCAAACTCTCGGGGGTCTACGGCGCGCTCGCGGTCTCGAACGTCACGGAACTCCTCCGGAGCGGAGCGCTCGATTTCAGTATGGTGCAGACGAACCCGGCCACGAACCGTCCGTCGAAACGTCTCGATCTAAATCGCAGTCTCGCAAACGACTCGATTCGCGTGATTCCCGACCCGCGAAACGACGTGCTCTACGTCAACATCGATACGGGAGCGGCGGTGTTCGACAACGGCACGCTGTCGGCCGGCGACAGCTTCGAGAGCACGATCACCCTCGACGGCGAGAGCGCGCTCGCAGAGACCGACGAGTCCATCAGTGCGAACGTCATGTTCGTCGGGACCGAACTCGGTCTGGCCGACCCCTCGCTGGCCGCCGCGCCGAACCAGACCGTCACCGGCACGACGAGCGTCGCGCCCGGCAGCGAGGTGGAGGTCCGCCTCCAGCGCAACGGCAGCAGTTCGTTCGTCAAGACCAACACGACGAGAGTGAAGCCGAACGGGTCGTTCGCCGCCTCGTTCAACCTCTCGGCGGTTGCGTCCCGAACTACCGTCTCCGTCCGAGCCGACGGTCCGCTCGGGACCGCCGACCGAACGAACGTCACCGTGCGACCCGAGCGGACGAACGAATCGACCAACGGCACCGCATCGGTCACCGTCGCCGATCAGACCACTGCCGGCGAGACGATAACGATACGGAACGCGACGCTGCCCGACGGCGGCTTCGTCGTGGTGCATGCGCCAAACGTCTCGACGGACCCGGTCGGGAGCATCCTCGGCGCGTCGAGCTACCTCGAAAACGGGACCACCGAGAACGTCACCGTCTCGCTCACTGACCCACTCCGAGAGGGCACGCGCGTGGTCGTGGTGGCCCACACCGACAGCAACGACAATCAGGTGTACGACTTCAGCAGTTCCAACGGGAGCGAGGACGAACCGTACACCGAAAACGGCAGCGCCGTCACCGCGAGCGCACGGCTGACGGTTATCGAGATGACGGCCATCGAGACGACGACCGCCGAAACCCCATCGGGCACCACGGCCGCGACCACCGCAACCGGGACGAACGGGACGACCGACGGGAGCGGTCCCGGCTTCGGCGTCGTCGCTGCACTGCTCGCGCTGGCCGGGCTGGCGTGGCGACGCCGCTGACAACGACAAAACCTATACTCTCCATCGACGTACTGCGGGCGAATGCTCGATGAGTTGCTCGCCGTACTCGCGTGGTTCGGCCGGTTTTCGGACCCGCTGGCGTGGCTGTCGGTGCTCGCTTTCAGCGCCGGCGGCGTGCTCTCGTGGCGCGACAGCCGACTCGCCCGACCAGTGACGGTCGCCGCGTGGATGGCCTTTGCCGTCTTCTGGCTGTCGGTGTTCCACCATTTCGCGTTCGTCCAGAAGAGCTTCATCGAGGGCATCGGGGTGCTCGTGGCGATACTGGCGAGCGTCTATGCGGGCGTGTTGCTGGCTCGTGGGCGCGATTCGCTCTTTGTGCTCTCGCGGGCCATCGCGGCGATGGGGCTGGTCTTCTTCCCGTTCGAGACGATTACGATGCTGCAGGAGTTCCTCATCGAGACCGTGACCGCCCAGACCGCGTTCCTGATGGAGCTCATCGGTGCGAATCCCACGGTCGTCTCGGGTACGGCGGTCCCGGGTGGGACGTATCCCGACTATCAGAGCACGTTCTGGTTCGCCAACGGCGGTCACACCATCACCTACACCATCCTCATCGCCTGTACCGGCATCGGCAGCATGGCCATCTTCGGGGGACTGATCGCCGCGACCGAAGCCCCGCTTTCGCGGAAATTCCGCGCGCTTGCCGTCTCCATCCCGGTTATCTACGGGCTGAATCTCGTTCGCAACGTCTTCATCGGGCTGGGGTTCGGACTCCAGAAGTTTCACCTCTTTCCCGACATCGTGATGGCGCTGTTCGGCGCGACCGACCCGTACAAGGTCTCGTATTTCATCGTCGACCGCGTACTCGCCCAGAGCCTCTCGGTGGTGGCACTGGTCGCCATCACGTGGGTCGTCGTCCGTGAACTCCCCGAGGTGATGGTCGTCATCGAGGACGTGCTGTTCATGGCCACCGGCACCGAGTACGACCTCCACAGTGCGCTTGACGTCGGTGTGCGTGCCGATGGTGGCGTTGACGACGTGGACACCTCAGAGTAGTTCGGACGGTGTATCGGCCAGCGTGTCGAGTGCCTCGCGTTCGAGGTGGTGGAGGTCGCCCGGAACCACGAGCAGGTGCAACGGCTCGCCGAACTCGCCTTCCGCGAGTGCGGAGAGTCGGTCGGCGACCACGAGCGGGTCGGGACTGCCGGCACGGGCGACGACCACCCCAAGCGTGTCGAGTTCGGGTGCGAGCCGCTCGGCGGCGACGTTGGCGGTCATGTATCTGCCCTCTTCGGCTTTGATATCGAGATAGCAGAGTGTGTGCAGGCCGCGCTCGCGGTTGTCATCGATGGTATGGACGACGCTTTCGGGTATCGGACGCTCTCGGTAGGCAAAGGGAATCGTCGTCGCCTTGCCGAAGCGGTAGTTCTGGAGGCCGGTGAGCGACCCCGCGGCGGTTTGAGCGGTCGTGCCGTGAATGATTCGCGTCTCGATGCTTCGCTCGTGAGCGCGGAGCCTGAGGTCCGTGTGTGTGGTCGAAACCATCGGGTCGCCGGCGACGAGAAACACTGCCGAGCGCGTTTCGGCGGCGTCGAGAATCGGCTCGGGGTCCCCTTCGACACCCGCCCGGTCACGGACCTCGATGGCGATATCGTGGTACGATTCGAGGTTTTCGACCGTGGTGCCGGCGAGTTTGCTGGTGTAGCACTCGGCGAAGGCGCGGTCGGCCCTCCGAAGTGCCTCCCGGCCCTCGACCGTGATCGAGCGCTCGTCGTAGAGACCCAGACCGACGAAGGTGAGCATGAGCGCTAGTCAGGTGGCGAATGGATTAAACGGCTCGCAACGGCGAGGGGTCGCTGTGTCGAAACGCCACGTTTAGGCCTGCCGGACATCGAATGCGGGTATGGAGGTGCCGTGCGTCCGCGCCGCGCGCGAGGACGGTGAAGCCGTGCGAGAAGCCCTCGCCGAGCACGAACTCCTCGACCACGACCACGAAATCACTGTCGCCGACGGACGGATTTTCATCCCTGTCACCGACAGTGAGGCAGTCCCCGAGGAGTACGTGGTCGTGACCCACGACGCACCGGCACGCGAGACGCAGGTCATGCCCGCCGACATCCTCGGGTTCGAGCCGAGCTACGAGCGCCTCGGCGACATCGTGCTCGTCGACGAGGACGACGAGGAGCGCGCCGAGCGGGTCGCGGCGGCGGTGATGGACTCGGCACTCCCCGTGAAAACCGTTCTCAATCGCGCCTCGAAGGTCACCGGCGAGTTCCGCACCCGCGAGTGGAAGCATCTGGCCGGCGACGGGACTCGTACTGTGCACCGCGAATATGGACACGAGTTCGCCCTCGACATCGCCGACATGTACTTCTCGCCCCGACTGGCGACCGAGCGCCATCGCGTGACCGAGCAGGTCGAAGCGGGCGAACGAGTGGCCGATATGTTTGCCGGCGTCGGCCCGTTTGCGATTCCGGCGGCAAAACGCGGTGCGGATGTCGTCGCCGTCGATGTGAACCCGGTGGCCATCGAGTACCTCCGCGAGAACGCGCGGCGCAACGGCGTCGAAAACAGGGTCGAGACCATCGAGGGCGACGTGCGCGCGGTCGCCGCCGACTACGAGAACTGGGCCGACAGACTCGTGATGAATCTGCCCCACAGCGCCGACGAGTTTCTCGATGCGGCGGTTCGCCTCGCAGGCGAGGAGTGTGTGCTGCACTACTACGACATCCAGCACGAATCGGACCCCTATGGCCCGGGCGAGCGCGCCATCCGCGCGGCCGCCGACGAGTACGAGGTCACGGTCGAGACCCGCCAGTCGGTGCGCTCGTATGCACCCCACGAACTGAACGTCTGTCTCGACGTGCGACTTCGCGCGTGACCGACTGCGGTCGCGGTGATTCGCAACGATTATACCGTTCGTGAGTTCAGTGTCGGACGGGCCGGTGTAGCTCAGACTGGTAGAGCGAATCCTTCGTAAGGATTAGGCCGAGGGTTCAA
>CAZJHA010000016.1:0-18001 GCA_964545755.1 uncultured Halobacteriales archaeon
CGGCCGCTCGTCTCGGCGTAGCCCCACGCCTGCTGGGAAACGGCGGTCTCGTGGCGCGCGACGACGTACCGGATGTTCTCCGCACGGTCGATGCCGTCGTTCAGCGGGAGCGACTGCTTGCCGGGGATGCCGAAGACGGTGTCGATACCGTTCTCGCGCAGGCGCTCGACGACGGCGGTGCTGACGTGCATGGCGACTCCACCGTGGCCGAGGATAAAAATCGTCCCTTAGCGCACCGAATCGGGCCGTTCGTCGTGGACTGCGCGGTGAGGTGTGATTCGTGGGCCGGCCTCACCGTGGTCGACGGTCGCCGAAACGCCGAACACCTCCCGCAGGAGGTCCTCCGTGACGATTTCGTTCGGCGGACCGCGCGCGTAGATGTCGCCGTCATCCAGCGCGAGCATGTACTCGGCGTACCGGGCGGCCTGATTGATGTCGTGGAGGACGAGTACCACAGTCACATCGCTGTCGGTCCGTAGCCGTTCGATGATGTCCATCACTTCGAGTTGGTGATGGAGGTCGAGGAACGTCGTCGGCTCGTCCAACAGGAGGACCTCGGTCTCTTGGGCGAGCACCATCGCGATCCACACGAGCTGTTTCTGGCCGCCGCTCAACTCGCCGAGTTCCCGGTCGCGGAGATGTTCGACGCCGGCAAGCGAGAGGGCACGCTCGACGGCCGCCTCGTCTTCCTCAGTGCGTGACTCGAAGACGCCACGGTGGGGGTAACGGCCGTGCATGACGAGGTCTTCGACCGAAAGGCTCGCCGGTGAGGCGTTCTCCTGGGAGAGTAAGCCGAGCTTCCGGGCGAGTTCCTTGCCGTCGAGGGACTGTACGTCCCGGCCATCGAGTCTGACGACGCCGGCGTCGGGTTCGAGTTGGTTGGCAAGCCCACGAAGCAGCGTGCTCTTTCCCGACCCGTTCGGACCCACGAGCGCCGTCACACGACTGGCCGGTATCGATACCGATTCACCGTCGATGACCGGTTGGTCGCCCCCCGAATAGCCGAGCACCAACTCCTCGGCGGCCACGTCACAGCCGCGCTGGTCGCCCGCCGAGAGTCGTTCATCTCCCGGCGCAAGGGTCGGCGAACCGTTCGTCCCGACGAGCGTTCCACCGTCCGGTATGGGACTGTCATCGTCCATCAGCTGTCACCGCCAGTTATCCGTTCGCCCCTACCCTCGAACGGGACCCCATCGTGCCGAGCGGCGGGAGCCTGTCTCATATCTATTTAGGCTACCCTAAAGCGGATAAGCGTTTCCGTTGTCAGCGTGGTCATCAGATTTCGCCGATGGAACCTTGCTTCCGCATGAGATAGAGGAAATAGGGACCGCCGACGAGACCGGTGACGATGCCAACGGGAATCTGGACGGGACTGAGCGCGAGGCGCGCGCCGACGTCGGCGGCGACGACCAGCGCCGGGCCGGCGAACACGCAGCCGACGACCAGTCGTTTGTAGTCGCTGCCGACGATGGTTCGGACGATATGGGGCACGATGAGTCCGACGAACCCGACGATGCCCGCGACGGCGACGCTCGCGGCCGCCGCGAGGATGGCGACGGCGGCGAGCGCGAACCGAACCCGCTCGACGCTCATGCCGAGCGATTTCGCGGTTTGCTCGCCGAGGAGCAGCACGTTGAGTTGGCGAGCGCCGATGAGTGCCAAGCCGACGGCAACTATCGTCCACGGGAGAACGATTCTGACCTGCGCCCAGTCGGTGCCGGTGAGCGAGCCGGTCGTCCACGCGAGCGCCTCCTGAACGACGCCGAGATCGTCGGCGAAGAAGAACAGTCCCTGTTGGAGCGAGCGAAAGACCATGTCCACGATGACGCCAGCGAGCACCAATCGCACAGGCGAGGTCCCGCCCTGCCACGCGATGGCGTAGACGATGAGAAAGGCAATCGCGCCGCCGACCGCGGCGAACAGCGGCACGAGCGCGCTGAGACCCGAGAAGACGACGAGCGTGAGCAAGATGGCAAGTCCCGCGCCCGAACTCACTCCCAGGATGAAGGGACTGGCGAGTTCGTTTCTGGTGATAGCCTGGAAGATGGCTCCCGAGACGGCGAGGTTCATCCCCACGAACGCGCCGACCAGCACTCGGGGAAGGCGAATGTTCCAGACGATGAGGCTTCGTCGCCCCATCTCGGGCACCTCGCCGCCGAGCAGGAACGCCGACAGCGCCTCCGGGTCGAAGAGCACGTCGGGGTTGAACACCGCGGCCCACGCCTGTGTGATCGACATCGAATACGCGCCGAAGCTCACCTGCACGAGACCGGCGAGTGCGACGATGGCGAGGCTGGCGAGACAGAGCGTCACGAGCGAACCATCAACCCACGCGAACCGACGGTCCGAGTCGACTGTGGCGTTGGGGTGTTCGTTGCCGGCCATATCAGGGGGGACTGGTCACGACGTCTTCCCTTGCACGATGTCCGCAACGCGACGGCGGTCGAAGAGTTCCTTCGAGATGCCATAGACCTGCCCTGCGGCGCGTTCGGTCAGCACGAGGTTCGCAATCGGTCCCTGATAGAGCGGCCCACCGCGATAGACGTCGCCGTTTTGGACGGCGGTCAGCGCGCTGGCGACCTCGTGGTTTTGCAGGAACCGCACCACCGTGTTCTGGAACTGCTTTGCGGTCTGGTCCTCGTGACCGCGCAGGAGGAGTATCTCGGGGTCGATTTCGAGCAGGGTCTCGAAGTCGATTGACGCGCGCGAGCTGTGGAAATCCTTCACACTGGTCTCGGCGAGCGCGTCCCGAACCTTGAGGTCGCGCCACTGCTTGAAGCTCGTCCCCTTGTTGATGAGATATGGCAGGAACGAATCGGGCTGGTTCCCTGAAGCCCACAGGATGGCGACCGCGGGACGTTCGCCTTCGGGCGGGACGATGTCCGACAGTTGTGACTGCATCTCCTCGTGGAGCGCACTGAACGCCTCGTAGCGGCCCTCCCGTTCGAACACCTGTGCGAGTTGGCCGAAGGCCTCGTAGAGGGTGTAGTACCGATAGCTCTCGTGCCAGCCGTACTGACGCGAGAAGATGCTGTTGGCGAAAAACGGGGCGACGTTCTGGGTGATTTCGTCGATGTCGGCCTGCTTCCAGCCCTTGGCGCGATTCAGCAGGAAGTTCGGGTCCTGCACGTGGATGTCGCCGCCGAGTTGGTAGTACGCTTCCTTGCTCACGCCACCGCCGTCGCCGAACAGGCGCGTCATTCCGGATGTGTCCACCGAGAGACCGGGAATGTCGTCGTAATACTGGGTGTGGTAGCGTTCGGGCAGCCAGAGCGCCTTCGGCGGCTCGACGCCGAGCGCAGCGCCCATGTCCGCCCAGCTGCCGTTGTTCGCCACCCACGTCTGCGGGACGCCCTCGAAGGTGACCTCACCCATCGGGACCATCGAGACGCTGGAGGAACCACCTGTATCGGTTCCGCTCGCCGTCGGCGAGTCGGTGGCCGCTCCCGAACCCGCAGCAGTCGTCTCGCTACTGTTCCCGCCAGTCGCGTTCCCGCCGCCGGCACAACCGGCCAGCAGCGCGCCGACCGTCGCCGTCGCACCGGTCAGGAAGCGTCGTCGTCGCATGTGGATTTAGGCTCGCCGAAAAGAGGCTAAAGCCTTCCGGTTTTGGTTTGCCTAAACGGATGCGGTCGGCGGTCGTTACGCGGTGCCGTTGATGATACGTGCGAGCCTCCCGCGGTCGAACAGCTGGTCGTCGGCGGGAATCTCCGGATACGGGTTGCCGCTCGTGTAGTCGGGCCACTCGCCGAACTGGTCGGGGTAGAGCTGTTTTGCGGTCATCTCCAGCTGGAAGAGGTTCATGATCGGTCCCTGATAGCGCATCCCGGACGGATAGAGACGGTCGTTTTGGATAGCGGCGAGTTTCCGTCCGGCCGGCTTGTTCGTGATGCGGTTTCGCACCTCGTCGATGTCGTGTTCCGGGGAGATACTCCAGAGGTGGAGAATCACGTCGGGGTCGGCTTCGAGCATGGCCTCGTAGCCGACCTCACCCCAGAGGCTCGACCATTCCTGTTGGGCGAAGGCGTCTCTGGCCCCGAGCGGACGGGTATCGGCCAGCCAGTAGCCGGGCCGATTGAGATGGTAGGTGTAGAAGGCGCTGTTGTCCTCGTTGAGCGTGACACGGACGGCGGTCGGTCGCTCCTTCTTCGGCGGGAGGTTCGATTGAATCGTCGAGAGAACGCTCGAATGCATCTTCTCGAGTTTCCGGTAACGCTCGCGCTCTTGGAGCACCTGTGCAACCTTCCCGAACAGGTCCCAGAGCGAGTAGTACTGATAGTTCTCCCGGTAGGACTGTGGCGGTTTGTCGTGCGTGCCGCTGTAGAAGTTCCCGAACCACGGGCCGACATTGGTAGCGATCTCGTCGATGTCCGACCGGTTCCAGTTCTGTTGGGTCGAGGCGTACGCCGGGTCGAGGAAGTGGACATCACTGCCGAGTCCGTAGAGTCGTTCCTTGCTCAACCCGTCGGCGAGCGGGTCGGGTAGCCGTGACCACCCCGACGAGACGTTCTCCAATCGCGCAGTATACGTGTTCATGATTCCGCCCGCGAGTCCGGGGCTATAAATCGTGTTCACGGCGTCGCCGTGGCCGAGCGCGACCGCCATGTCCGCATACTGGGGAAAGACCACGAACAGGGATTCCGGTACCCCTTCGAACTCGACGGACCCCATCGGCGACATCGCCACCGTGTACGAGTCGGTTCGGCCCGTCGCGGTGGATTCGGTTCCGGTGGTGTCGTTCGCCACCGACCGTTCTCCATCGCCGGTACACCCCGCGAGCAAGCCGCCACCGAGCACCGCACCACCGCTTTTCAGGACCCCCCTCCGCGTGAGACTCGCACCAGTTCGTCCGGACATGTTTTTAGGTTCGCCAAAAGAACGGTTATGGGTTTCGGTCGGCGGGCGGCCGAGCGTCGGAAGCATGCAACTGCCACCGGACCAGCCGCGTCGACAACAGCAGTTTGCCTCGTTCGAACACCGCCCCTTCCGATGCGCGAATAGATTTTTGGGGAGCCAAAAATATGTTTTCCGAACAGCAACAGTTAAGTGGGTTGTGTGCGTACAGTTGGATGTAATGAGCTTCCAGCAGTCCGAATCCGATCTCCGTCAGGAGTTCGGTACCGTCGAGGAATCGCCAGCACTCCGCATCGAAGAAGAGCGCGCGGAGCAGGTCATCGACGCGCTGAACGCCGACCTCGCCGCGTCGTACGTGCTCTATCACCAGCTCAAAAAGCACCACTGGAACGTCGAGGGCGCGGAGTTCCTCGAACTCCATCGCTTCCTCGAAGAGGCCTATGAGGACGTCGAGGAACACTCGGACGCCATCGCCGAACGCGCCCAAGCGCTCGGCGGCGTTCCGGTCGCCGGTCCCACGAACCTCGCCGACCACAGTTATGTGGACTTCGAGGGCGAGGACGTCTACGACGTGCGAACCTCGCTCCGCAACGACATGCAGATGTTCGGCGACATCATCGAACACTTCCGCGACCACATCGAACTCGCCAACGGTCTCAACGATTTCGCCTCCGAGGAGGTCCTTCGGAGTGCTATCAACGATTACGAAGAACACGCCCACCACCTCGAACACTACCTCGAAGACGACACGCTGGTGCTCGACGAAGCGACGCACTGAGAACTGACTCGATTCTTCAGCGTTCGAGCGCCACGGTCATATCCGTCGAGATCCAGCCGTCGGGATTGCCGTCCTCGATGAAGACGCTCCGTTCGGGAGCTGTGGTGTGTATCGAAACCGCTCGCTCGGGCGGCGACCGTTCGTGTGTCGTGGATTCGGTGTCGGCGCTCGTCTGCCGGGAGGGAACCGCCATGAAGAGAGTTAGGCGGGCCTAATTCTATAAGCGTTTTGGTCGACCTAATTCGTGTCGTCAGTCCCCGGCATGGGCCGCGGGCCGGTAGCCCCGACTGATGGCCTTCCATTTGCCACTCCTGAACCGGTAGTAGTTGACGGCGGCGGGGGCGGCCATCAACGTCACGATGGCGAGCGCCAACCCGCCGAGACCGAGCGCCGTCGTCGCGCCCGCGTAGGCAAGCGGCAGTGCGACCACGTAGCCGAGCACCTGCCCATAGAACGGCCAGCGCGTGTCGCCGCTGGCTCGCAGCGGGCCGGTCGCCGTCCGCGAGAGACCCTTGAAGACGATGCCGACGCAGGTGGCATAGATGAGTACCACGGCGACCGGCAGCGCCGGACTCGTCTGGTCGCCGACGAACGCGAGCGCGACCGGTTCGGCGAAGACGGCGACCACCACGGCGGAGACGAAATACACCGCGACGCCGAAGCGGATGACCTCCCGCCCATAGGCTTCGGCAGTCCCCTCGTCGCCCGTGCCGAGCTGTTGGCCGACGAGACTCGACGAAGCGAGACCGAAGCCCCAGCCGGGCGTGTTGAGCAGGTCCCGGACGCGTTGGGCGACGACGAACGCCGCGACGACCGCCGTCCCGAAGATGTCGACGATGGCCAACAGGGGAAACTCACCGAGACGCCACGCGAGGTTCTTGCCGATCATCGGCGTACCGATACACAGCAGCCGGCGGATGGTCTCCCGGTCGAGATACGTGCCGAACGGGTCGACCGTAACGGGAAACGCGCCGACCAGCGGGACCGAACCAGTGGTCAAGCCGGCGGTGAACGTCGCAGTGACGACGACGTTGGCGAGAACCGTCCCAATGGCTGCGCCGACGACACCGTGGTCGAAGACGAAGATGAGGAGTGCGTTGACCGAGATGTTCAACACGGCTCCGCCAGCGCGGACCACCATCGGCGTCCATGCGTCGTCGGTACCGACGAGCGTGCGGCTCCCGATGAGATTGAGACCGGCGAACGGAACCCCGAAAGCGGCCGTTTCGAGATAGTCGGCGCCGAACGTGACCACTCGCGGGTCGTCGCTGAGGACGCCGATGAGCACGGTCGGGTAGGTATGAAAGAGGGCCGCGACCGGCAGCGTGAGCGCGAGCACGCAGACGACGCTCGACCGGACCGCCTGTTCCGCCGGCCTATCCGCGCCGTAGGCCTGCGAGACGAGCGCGATGGTGCCGCTTGCGAGACCGCCGCCAAGTGCGAACGCCATCGCCCAGTAGGGTGCGGCGAAGCCGACGCCGGCGATGGCCCCCGTGCCGATCGCGGCCCCGACCATCGCCACGTCGGCGGCGTTTTTGGACATCCGGGCCAGTCCGGTGACGATGCGCGGCCACGCGAGGTCGGCCGTCCGGCGGGCGCGCTCGCGCTCGATGAGACCCGCCCGCACGAGCGCAAGCCCCACCCAGTACACTACGAGTCGAATCGGATTCGGGAAGCGCTTCAAGACCTCTCGTGGTCGTGGACACGGGATGAAATGGGTTCCGTACTCGGCAGGAGCGGCTGCTTTCAGCGGCGATAGTTCACCAATCAATGACGAACGTCCGCGTGGAGTTCGACGTCGGGCTTCGTCGTGGCTGTCCGCCGGCGGCTGCGGTTGCGGTGCGAGCCTCGGAGGATGAAGGGCGAGGCGCGCTTCGCGCGGCTCGCGGGTCGTACCTCCCCGCTCGCCCGTTTCGAGGCGCTTCGCGCCTCGCTGCCAAGGGCTTCGGCGGTGCTGTTGCGGTGGCGGTTGTGGTTGGTGTGCGGAGAGTGCAGCATCCGCGCGAGTGAAACGAGTGCGGTTGGCCGCGAGTGAAGCGAGTGAGCGGGTGTTTTTGGTCCAGGTTTTCAAGGAGCAGTGGGCGAGCCGCAGGCGAGCGCACCCGACGAGTGAAAAAGTAGGCTAGAGTCCTTCGAGCGAGCGGAATTTCTGTTCGACTTTGGGCGGAGCAGCACTCGGACCGTCGCGGACGCGGTGGTCGGGAATGAGAATGGGAATGGGATTTCCATCGAGGGCGGTGCGAACGCGGTCGCGATCGTCGTCGGCATCGGGGTCGAAATCGGGAACCCGCCGCGCGAGGCGTTCGACGGAGGTCTGCTCGCCGTATGGGATTTCTCGAACGGCTTCGAGCACCGCACGCTGGTCGGTCGGGACGGTGAGCGCGAGTTCGATATCCTCGAAGTCGTCGGGTGCGCCCTCCAGATACTCGAAGAGTCTGTCGAGCAGCGGGTGCTCGGTATCGGCCTCGGCGGCGAGGCTCCCCGGAAAGGACACCGAGAGCACGCGGTCGCCCGCGATGCCGACCTGTACGCAACGGTCGAGATAGGCGGACTCGCGTGCGTAGATACCGGCAGCATCGCTCATAACGGATATATGCCCGTGCGGGGCTTCAACGTTCTGTCCACGCCACCGCGTCACGCAAGCCTTATGTACAAAACAGCCCTTTGATGTACAACAATGAACGCCAGCGAGGAGTTCGCTCCCGCAATCGAGTCGATTCTCGCCGCTGCGGACGAGCGCGGCGGTGGTGACCGGCAGCTATCGGTCACCGCGCGGTCGTTACCCGCGGCGCTTGCGACGGCCAAAGGAGATAGAAGGATACCCATCATCGGCGAAGTCAAGCCGACGAGTCCGACGACCGAGGGACGGCGAGGGGACGAGCCGGCGGCGCTCGCCGAGGCGCTCGTCGCTGGCGGCGCGGCGGCGATCTCCGTGCTCACCGAACCGGAGCACTTCGGCGGGTCGCCAGACGCCCTCCGGCAGGTGCGCGAGAGCGTCTCGGTTCCCGTGCTCCGGAAGGATTTCATCCGTCGCGAGGAGCAACTCGATGTCGTCGAGGCCGACGCCGTGCTCCTCATCGCGCGGTTCGTCGATGACCTCGCGGGTCTCGTCAGGGCGGCGCGCGAGCGCGGCTTCCAGCCGCTCGTCGAGGTACACACTCGGAAGGAACTCGACGACGCGCTCGCGGCCGATGCGGACATCGTGGGCATCAACAACCGCGACCTCGCCCATCTCGACGTGGACCTCTCGACGTTCGAAGACCTCGCGCCGCATGTCCCGGACGATGTGACCCTCGTCGCTGAGAGCGGCATCGCCACCCGAACGGATGCCGCCCGAATGCGCCGTGCCGGAGCCGACGGACTGTTGATCGGGAGCGCGCTCATGGACGGCGACGTCACGGCGAACACCCGACGGCTCGCGGAGGGCGAGCGATGAGCGATACGAGCGAGGAGACACCCGGCAAGTTCGGCGAGTACGGCGGCCAGTACGTGCCCGAGGCGCTGATGCCGGCGATTGCCGAACTCGACGACGCCTACCGGCGCTACGTTCTCGACAACGAAGACGGGTTCATGGACGAGTTCCGGGCGCGACTGCGTGATTTCGGCGGGCGACCGACGCCGCTCCAGCACGCCGAGGCGCTGAGTTCCCGATATGGCGTTGAGGTATATCTCAAGCGCGAGGACCTCCTCCATGGTGGGGCGCACAAACTGAACAACGCACTCGGACAGGTGTTGCTGGCGAGATATATGGGCAAGGAGCGGGTCATCGCCGAGACCGGCGCGGGCCAACACGGCACCGCGACCGCGATGGCCGCCGCCCACCTCGACATGGACTGTGAGGTGTTCATGGGCGAGCGCGACATCAATCGCCAGCGCCCGAACGTCTTCCGCATGCGGCTGAACGGTGCTGAGGTGAATCCCGTGAGTACGGGCAGCGGTACGCTCAAGGAGGCGACCAACGAGGCGATGCGCGAGTGGGCGACCACAGTGGAAAACACCCACTACGTCATCGGCTCGGTCGTGGGACCGCACCCGTTCCCGACGATGGTTCGGGATTTCCAATCAGTCATCGGCGCGGAAGCCAAACGTCAGGCGCAAGAGCAGTTAGGGGGACTCCCCGATAGTGTCGTTGCGTGTGCCGGCGGCGGCTCGAACACGATGGGTGCGTTCGATGCCTTCGTTGACGATGACGCGGTTTCGCTGGTTGCGGTCGAGGCCGGCGGCAGTGGATTGGAAATCGACGAAAGAGAGGGTATCGCACCGAACTCGGCGTCGCTGTCCATCGGTGAGGAGGGCGTCCTCCACGGTGCGCGGACGAAACTCCTGCAGAACTCCGACGGCCAGATTCTCGAATCCCACAGCGTGAGCGCGGGACTGGACTATGCGGGAGTCGGTCCGGAACTCGCAGCCCTCGTCGACGCCGACCGTGTGCAAGCGGCCTCGGTCGACGACGACGCCGCGCTCGAAGCGTTCCATCGCCTCTCACGGTTGGAGGGCATCATCCCCGCCCTCGAAACGTCCCACGCGCTCGCGTACCTCGAAGACGCCGAAGACCTCGGCGAAAGCGTCGTGGTCAACGTCTCGGGCCGTGGCGACAAGGACCTCGAAAGTATCATCGAAGAGACTGAAAAGCGCGACATCGAGAGCGCGCCCACGATGGAGGTCTTCGAATGAGTTCCATCCACGAAGCCTTCGAGGCGACCGACGCGGCGCTCGTGCCCTACATCACTGCCGGCGACCCCGACCCCAATGCAACCGCCGCACAGGTGCGAGCACTCGCCGCCGGTGGCGCTGACGTCATCGAACTCGGTCTTCCCTTCTCCGAGCCGATTGCGGACGGTCCCACCATCCAGAACGCCATCCAACGCGCGCTCGATGCCGGGATGACGCCCGACAGATTCCTCGCACTCGTTGCGGACCTCGACATCGATGTCCCGCTCGTCTGTATGACCTACTATAATCTCATCTACCAGTACGGCGAAGAGAGCGGCGTCGAGCCATTTGTAGAGGCTGCCGCCGAGGCGGGCCTCGCGGGACTCATCGTGCCCGACCTTCCTGTCGAGGAGAGCGACGCGCTGAAGACAGCCTGCGACGCCCACGGACTCGATTTGGTCTTCATCGTTGCGCCGACGACCCGCGGCGAGCGTCTGGAGCGCGTGCTGGAGGGGGTCTCGGGGTTCGTCTACGTGCAGGCCCGTCTCGGAACGACCGGCGCGCGTACGGACGTGAGCGAGCAGACCCACGACTCGCTCGAACGGCTCGCGGAGGCGAACGTGCCGCGGGCGGTCGGCTTCGGCGTCGCCGAGGGGAGCCACGCCCGCGAAATCGTCGCCGCCGGCGCGGAGGGCGTGGTCGCCGGCAGCGTCTTCGTCGAGGTTATCGCCGAGAAGGGGGCGGATGCCGGCGACGAGCTAGAGACAAAGGCACGCGAACTCAAAGAGGGCGCGCTCGCGGGAAACGCGGCGCGACCGGAACGAACATAACCACCGTGGCACCGACTATCAGTATGCACGCCGGGACGCACGCACGACTCGACCGCATCGGAACGGACGGCCGCTACCTCGTGGTGCCGATGGACCACGGCATCACCCTCGGCGCAGTCGGCGGACTCAAAGACATCGAATCCACCATCGACGCGGTGACACGCGGCGGTGCGGATTCGGTGCTCACACAGAAGGGAATCGCACCACGGGTCCATCCCAACAGTAACGAAGCGGGCTACATCATCCATCTGAACGGCTCGACCGTGGGTGGCCCGGATACGAACGACAAACGAATCACCGGGACTGTCGAGGCAGCCATCCGGGCGGGCGCGGATGCCGTCTCGCTCCATCTCAACGTCGGCAGCGAGACCGAACCCAACCAGATCGAAGACCTCGCGGAGATCACCGAACGCGCGGCCGATTTCGGCGTTCCCGTGTTGGCGATGACCTACGCGCGCGGGCCGGGCGTCGACGAGACCGACCCCGAACGCCTCGCCCACGCCGCCAGACTCGGCGAGGAGCTGGGTGCCGACCTCATCAAGACGGGCTACTCGGGCGACAGCCAAAGCTTCAAGCACGTGGTCGAATCCACCCGCCTCCCGGTGCTCATCGCGGGCGGCAAACC
The DNA here is from genome assembly GCA_964545755.1 of uncultured Halobacteriales archaeon. Classification (GTDB taxonomy): domain Archaea; phylum Halobacteriota; class Halobacteria; order Halobacteriales; family Halococcaceae; genus Halococcus. Next base: position 11,741 of record CAZJHA010000016.1, read on the forward strand.
CGAGAGCGACCGCGCCTCGCTCGAAGCCGTCCGCGGCGCGATGGACGCCGGCGCGGCGGGCGTCTCGATGGGTCGGACCGTCTTCCAGCACGACGACCCCGAGGCGATGACGCGGGCGGTCTCCGGCGTCGTCCATGACGACCTCCCGTCCGAAGAGGCGCTCGACAGGGCCGGACTGGCCGTCGAAGCTTAGAGGAGCGCCGGCAGGTCGGCCACCGAATCGAGCGCGTGGTCCGGTTCGATGCCCGGTGTGGATTCGCCGCCCCGAACCCACACCGACTCGATGCCTATCGCGTTCGCGCCGGCCACGTCCGCGTGCAGCGAGTCGCCGACGTGAACGGTTCTGTCGGGCGTCGCGTCGAGTGCAGTCAGCGCACGCTCGAACGGATACGAGTCCGGTTTAACGCCCTTTTCGGGCGTGGCGAACACGAGCGTATCGAAGGCGTCCACGATCCCGAGCGCATCGAGTTTTTCTTCCTGTGTGTACCGCCCGCCGTTCGTGACCAGTCCGAGCGCGTACTCTTCCCGGAAGTCACGGACAACCGCCTCCGCACCGGGAACGAACTCGACGTTGGAATGGTCGACAGTTGCATCGTAGGCTCGTGCGACTGCCGTCGCGTTCACAGCAATCCCGTTCCGCTCGGCGACGGCTTCAAGACAATACGTGTAGAATTCGACATCGCTTTCGGCAGTCTCGACCTCGTTTGCGAGCGCACTGAGGTCGCTGGCTGTGCAGTATGGCTCGACACCTGCCCGGTCGAACGCCTCCGTGAGCATCGCATCGGGCGAGCGAGAATGCCGACAGAGCGTCGAATCGAGGTCGAAGAGAACGGTGTCGACGGTCATTTCACCCACACAGCATCGCGCCGATGGAAAATCTTACGACCGCTTTCGCCACGTTCAAGCCCGACCGCTTCGAGCGCCACGACATGACACGCTCGGTCTGGCTCAAAGCCGACGACTCGGTCGGCGACTGGGAGCAGCGGAAGCAACGGATTACGGCGGGTCTCGAAGCCGGCGTCGACTGGGTGCTCTGCGATAAGGGTGACGTCTCTCGCGTGCGCGAACTCGGCGCGGTTTCGGTCGCGGCCTTCGCCGACGACGGCGTCGACGTCATCAGTAGCGACGAATCCGATGGAGCCGACGCGACCATCGTCGGCAAGGGGAGCGAGGGCGACGGCTCCGTGGACCTCCCTGCCGACTTTTCGGGGTCTGCGGACCTCTCGGCGCTGCGTCGCGGCGAGGCCGACGGGACCTACGTTCGAGTCTTCAACGAAGACTTCGAGAGTTTCGCCGAGGAGGCCGCCGAAGATGCACAGTACACCATCGTCGTCGGCGAGGACTGGACCATCATTCCTTTGGAGAACCTCATCGCGCGCATCGGCGGCGAGACCGAACTCGTCGCGGGAGTCGAGAATGCCGAGGAGGCGAAAACCGCCTTCGAGACGCTCGAAACCGGTGCCGACGCCGTGTTGCTCGATTCCGACGACCCCGACGAGATTCGACGCACGGTCGAAATCCGTGACGAGGCCGAGCGCGAACAGCTCGACCTCCAGTGGGCCGAAATCACCGACATCGAGCAGGTCGGCTCGGCCGATAGGGTCTGTGTCGATACGGGGTCGCTACTGGACGATGACGAGGGGATGCTCGTCGGCTCGATGTCACGTGGTCTCTTTTTCGTCCACGCCGAGACGGCCGAATCTCCCTATGTGGCCTCCCGGCCGTTCAGGGTGAACGCTGGAGCGGTCCACGCCTACGCCCGCACGCCCGGCGGCGGGACGAAATACCTCTCGGAACTGGGGAGCGGTGACGAAGTCCAAGTCGTGGACACCGAGGGCCGTGCACGCGAGGCGCTCGTCGGGCGGGCGAAGATCGAACGCCGCCCGATGTTCCGCATCGAGGCCGTCGTCGGCAGCGACATCGACGACGCGGAGGGCGACGACGTCGCGGGCGACCGCATCGAGACGCTGCTCCAGAACGCCGAGACCATCAAGGTCGCCACCCGCGAGGGACCGCGGGCAGTGACGGACCTCGAAGCTGGCGACGAGGTGCGCGTCTACTACGAGGCGACGGCCAGACACTTCGGCGAGGCGGTCGACGAGCGCATCGTCGAGAAATAGCTCGCGCGCGCGTCGAATCAGTCGAACTCCCGGACGAGGACGAGGGCGTCCTCGCCGTCGGCGTAGTAGCTTCTCGCAGTGCTGCGATGGACGAAGCCGTACTGTCGATAGAGCGCGAGCGCGCGGTCGTTGCTTTCCCGGACTTCGAGTTTCACCCGTCTGACCTGCTGGCGGCGCATGGCATCGATGGCGCGTTCGAGCAGCGTCGCGCCGATGCCCCGGCCCCGATGGGTGGGTGCGACTGCGATGTCCTTGACGTGGCCGAGCGGCTGACCGCGATGGGTCTCGCTGTCGGCGACGACGTAGCCGGCCACCTCGCCCCCGTCGCCGATGTCGGCGACGAGAAAGCCCGGAACCCCCAGAAAGCGCTCGAACGCCCGGTAGGGCCACGGCTGGGCGAACGAGGCCTTCTCGATGCGGAACACCGCGAGCAGGTCGGCACGGACGGTCTCGCGTGTCCGCACGGGCTGGGCGGTCGTCACAGGAGCGATACGGCCACGGCCCATATGAACACTCCGCCCGTCGCATCCGGCCGTTGTGGGGTCGTAAGAGATATACCGAATCCGGCCGGCGTGAGCGCATGGGACTCATGGACGACATTCTCGGGGGTGGCAGCTCCCGACAGCGCCAGGCCGGCGGCGAGTACGTCCCCCTCGACATCGACGACGTCGAGGGCGGCGTCGAGGAGGCGACGACACAGGTACACATCGCACGCATCGAGGGTCAGCGCGACGTCATCGACATCAAAAACGCCATCTACGACGGCGACATCGTGGTCGCGGACATCACCCGCCACTCGGCCACCGACCGGACGATGGAGCGCATCACGCAGGACCTCCAGGAGATAACCCGCGAGGTCGGCGGCGACATCGTCCAGAAGGCTGACGACCAGCTCATCATCACGCCCGCCACGGTCGGCATCAGCCGGACGAAACTCGGCGAGTAAGGTCGCTTCTCAGACGTTGTCCGGCGTTTCCGCGTCGTCCTCGACAGTGCGTTTCATCGACTCGCGGCGGCTTTTTGCATCCCTCCCGGTCGCTTCGAGCAGGAACTCGTTTTTCGCATCCACCGCATCCGCGGCGGCGTCGGCGTTGCCCTCGGCGATGACCTCCTCGGCGGGCCGTTCCTCGAAGTGCACGGCGAGGGTATCCTTCTTCGAGCCGTACGCCACCGTACCGGCGACGATACGCTCGAAGACCGGGTTTTCGGGGTCTTCGACCACGTGGAGGTCGCTGCCCTCGTAGCTCTCGGTCGCGGTCGGCGGGCCGAAGTAGTCCTCGATGGTAGCCTCCATGTCGGGGATTCGCTCCTCTAGATGTTCACCGCGGCGCATCTTGTACTCGCGCATGGACGCCTGCTTTGCGAGGGGTGAATTTACTCCTTTCGCGTCTCCCACGCGAGATAGCCGGTCCCACAGTCGGGACAGATGTCGCCCGCCCGCAGCGGCGAGTCCGCGACCGGACTGGTGAACCCACACGACCCACACGAAAGCGCATCGCCCGGCCGACGGGTCCGCCGTTTGCCGTTTGCCGTTTCCTCGCTGTCGCTCCCGTCGACCGCCGTCCCGGAGGCATCCTCGTCGGGCCAGCCGGCGTCGGTACCCGTGACCGACGACCCGCGTCCGTCCGTCGCCGTTTCGGGGGCAGGTTCGGCCGGCCACTCGCCGGGTGCACGCGTCGACCGGGACGATTCACCGTCACGCTCGGTATGGTCGATACGGTCGATGACGAGCGTGTCGCCGCCATCGGCGTCCCCGGCGGTTTCGGCGTCGTCGCTGTCGGTTGCAGGGGCGGTGGCTGCTTCGGCCACCTCGGTCGTGTCGGTCGGTTGGTCGTCGGTGGTTTCGATGACGACATTGCCGCCGATTTCCTCGGCCATCGTCGAGCCGTCGGTCGCGGCGACGACCGTACCGTCGGGTTCGCGGACCACGCCGGCGGCCGATTCGAGCGCGGTGACCTCCGTGTTCGCGGAGATGGTGCGCGTGTGTCCGCACTGTCGACAGCGCTCGACCCGTTTGGCCGTCCGAACCACCTCGTTGCCGTCCTCGTCGCGCTCGCGCTCGACCTCGCTGTCGCCGTAGTCGTGCCCGAGCAGCGAACACTTGACTCCCATCGAGATGTGGTTTCGTATCGCGTGCAATAAAGACTACTGTTGTACCCCGAGGGATAAGCGTAAGACCGGGCCGGTCGAACCCCATATCCATGAGGGCAAAGCGCGAGTTCCGAGACCGCGAGGAGGTCGAGGTGGCCGTCCTCGACGCGCTGGTCGACCGTCAGGACGGCATGACGGTGTTCGAACTCCGCTCGCACGCAGACGTCGGTATCGACGAACTCGAAACCGCGCTGTCGGCACTCAAAGACGACGGACTCATCCAGACCGAGACCGAGGACGGCCGCCTGCACATCGCCCCCGACGAGCGGGTCGTCCCCGACCCCGCCGAAGAGAACCACGAACAGTCGTTTTTCGACAGACTCCGCGAGCGTTTCGGGCTGTAGGACACGCCTTATCCGCGACCGGAACCCACTATACGTAATGACGCTCGTCGAAGCCCTCCACGAATCCCACGGCGCGACCTTCGAAGACCGGGGCGAGGTCCGCGTTGCCAGTCATTACGGCCGCCCCGAGCGCACGCATCTGGCTGTCAGAAACGTCGTCGGTGTCATCGAGATGGGGTATGGCGTACTGACTGTGACCGGCGACGATAGGGTAGAGTTCGTCGACAACGCCGTCTCGAATCGCGTGCCCAGCGAGGACGGCGCGGGCTGCTATGCACTACTCCTCGGCCCACAGGGCAAGATCGAGACCGACCTCTACATCTACACCACCGCCGAGCGCCTGTTGATCTTCACGCCACCGGAGCGCGCCGAAGCAGTCGCCGAAGAGTGGTCGGCAAAGATGTTCATCCAAGACGTCGATATCGAGGTCGCGACCGACGAGTTCGGCGTCTTCGGCGTGCATGGACCGAAGGCCACCGAGAAGATCGCGAGCGTGCTCAACGGGGCGAGCACGCCCGACACCCAGTTGCAGTTCGTCCGCGGGTCGATGGGCGACGAGGGGGTGACAGTTATCCGAGAGGACGGACTCACCGGTGAGGAGGGCTATACGGTGGTCTGTGCGGCGATCGAGGCCGCGGCGGTCTTCGATACGCTCATCAACAACGGCCTAAACGCCGCGCCCTTCGGCTATCGAACGTGGAGAGCGCTCACGCTTGAGGCGGGCACACCCCTCTTCGAGAGCGAGCTTCGAGGACGAATCCCGAACGTGCTCGGCCTGCGCAACGCGCTCGATTTCGAGAAGGGCTGTTACGTCGGTCAGGAGGTCGTCTCGCGCGTCGAGAACCGTGGACAACCGAGCCGCCGACTCGTCGGACTCGCACCCGAGATGCTCCCCGAGGCGGGCGCAGCGGTCTTCGACGGCGACGGGACCGTCGGCGAGGTGACGAGAGCGGCCGAAAGCCCGTCACCAGAACGGCCGCTCGCGCTCGCGCTGGTCGAGTTCGAACTCGATGCGGCGGAACTGACGGTCCGCATCGACGGCGAGGAGCGCGCGGCGACGGTCGAGACGCTGCCGTTCGTCGAGGGCAGCGACCGCTCGGCACGGTTGCCGACGTATTAGGACCGCGAGAGCAGCGTCTTCAGGCTCTCCGGCGAGAAGAGCGTCGAGGGTTTGTCCATGTGGACGCCGATTTCGCCCGCGAGCGCGCCGAGACCTACCCGCTGGAGTGGTTTCGGCAGCGAGTACGCCCGCCGGACCCAGTGGCCGAGGCGAATCTCGCGTGCGAGGTCCCCACGCCATGCCCTTTCGTACTCGGTGAGCGTTTTCGGATTCAGGGGGTCGATCTCGCGCGCAGCGTGGTCGGCGGCGGTCATCCCGTAGAGGATGCCGCCGCCGGTGAACGGCTTGGTCTGGGCGGCGGCGTCGCCGACGAGGAAGGCCCGATGGCTCGTGACGCGCTCGGCCGGGCCGATGGGAATCATCCCGGCACAGGTCTCGCCAACCTCGACGCCGTAGCCGTCGAGAAACCGCTCGAATAGTTCAGTAGCGCTCTCGCCCGGCGCGGCCCCGAGACCGTACTCGACGCCCGCCTCGCCCCGCGGGATGCGCCACGCGAAGAATTCGGGCACCGTGAGGTGGACGTCGA
>CAZJHA010000017.1:0-17962 GCA_964545755.1 uncultured Halobacteriales archaeon
ATGCTCACGGGACGACGAGTGAAGCGAGGAGTCCCGTGGTGTAGCGGCCAATCATAATGGCCTTTGGAGCCATTGACGGCGGTTCGAATCCGCCCGGGACTATCACTTCTCCTATCATCGCCGACAGTACAGACGAAGGAGCGAAGTCGGTCGACAGACGGCGCGCGCCAGCCGCTCTCGACGGTTGGTTCATCGCAGCGGCCCCTTCCAGCGCGCGAGACGGTTGCGGATTCTTGACCCCCGAAGCGACGGGCAGTCATCGATACATCGCATCACAAACGAAAGTTCAAAGCCTCCGGAGGCGATGACTGGGTCAACAACGACTCTCGATGGGCCAAGCAACGGCACTCTATATACGTACTGCGGTATCTTCACAGAAAAACGCCAAGGCGAGACAGCGCAGACGAGCGGTCGAGTACGCCACCGACAGGTTGGAGGTCGCTCCTCGTGACCTTCGCGTTCTCCGGGACAGCGACACGGAGGCTCGAAACGACGATTCGTCGGCGTATCAACGGCTGCTAACTCTCGTCACGAACCGGAAAGTATCGCGTATCATCGTCACCGATGCAGCACGTCTAGGAAAGGATATCCGTGATCTTCACCGGATCGTCACCACGTTCAACGACAACGATGTCGCCGTCCACATTATCGACGTGGGATTGCAGGTCGGGGACCCGGAGTTCGGAACGGTAAACAGGACTCCGGCGGAAACGCTCGAAATGGCGAAGGACTTGGAAGCAAGCATCAACTCCGGCCGAACGAAGGATGGTGTCGTCCTCGCTCAGGAACAGGGGTCCCACGTTGGGCGGCCCCCGTTCGGCTTCGACAGCGACGGGAGCGGGGGTCTCGTTCCGAACGAGGACTTCGAGACGGCACTGAAGGTAATCGACCGTATCGACGCCGACTGGAGCAAGCGCTCGACCGCCAAGGAAGCCGATATCACCCGCTCGACCGTCGGCAACATCGTCGAGCAAAAACAGCTCTATCTCGACGCAACGACCCGCGACGAGCGCCCCGAATAGTCGCTCGGGGATTCGACCGGCGACCGTTCGTCGACCGAATCCGCCACCAGTGGCTCGACGGCCAGCGATTGGCTCTCGACGTTCATCGGGACCCTCAGAGGATGCCTCGCTCGTCGAGTTCGACAATTGCCTCGGCCGAGAGCCCCAATCGGTCTTCGAGGACGTCAGCGGTATCCTCGCCCTTGCGTGCGGCGGGTTCGACGTCGGGTTCGGGAGCATCGGAGAAGTGAATCGGCGAGCCGAAGACCCGGATGCCGTCCTCGAAGTCCGGGTGGGCCACCTCGGGAGCCATCCCCCGCTCGGAGAGATGGGGGTCCTGAAGCACCTCCTCGATGGTTTGGACGGCACCGGCAGGGACGCCGGCATCGACGAGGCGGTCCTCGATGGCGTGACGATTCCGTTCGACCGTCCACTCCCCGATTACTGCATCGACCTCGTCCATGTGCTCGACCCGCTTGACATTGGTTTCGAAGCGTTCGTCGCCAACGAGGTCGGTCCGGTCCATCACTTCGAGCAGCGTCTCCCAGTGGTCGTCCGAGGCACACAGGATAGTGACGTATCCATCCTGCGTCTCGTAGGCGTTGTACGGTGCTTTCGCGAGGCTGCTGTGGTGGTTGCCCGTTCGCGGTGGAACGTCCGTGTCCTTGTACGCCGCCGCCAGCTGGGACAGCAGCGCCGGGAACACCGACTCGTACATGCTCGCCTCGACGTACTGGCCTTCCCCCGTGCGTTCGCGCTGGAAGAGCGCCCCGAGCACGCCTGCCGCGAGGTGGGTTCCGCCGAGGAAATCACCCGGCGCGATGCCGGTCTTCACGGGAGCATCGTCCGGAAAGCCCGTCGCGTCCATCACGCCCCCTGTGGCCTGCACGACGAGGTCCATCGCGAGCATGTCGCTTCGGGGACCGGTATCGCCGAACCCGCTGCCGTGGGCGTAGACGAGTTCGGGGTTGACCGACGAGAGCGTCTCGTAGCCGACGCCGAGTTTCTCCATCGTGCCGACGGCGTAGTTCTCGACCAGCACGTCGGCCTCTTCGACGAGGTCTTTCAGTAGCTCCGTCCCGCGCTCCTCGGCGAGGTTGAGCGTGATGGCCTCTTTCGAGGAGTTGAGCATGACGATTTCGGGCGGTTCGCCGCTCTCGACGCGCGACCGGAGCGGTTCGCCGAACGGCGGTTCGACCTTGACCACGTCCGCGCCCATGTGAGCGAGCAGCAACGAGCAGTAGGGACCATTATAGATCTGCCCGAGGTCGAGCACGTCGATACCCTCCAGTGGCCGTTGGGAGGTCATATGCGATGCGTGTCCCGGCCGCCCATTAGGGTTCGGCTTGCTTCCGCCCAGCGATGTAGCGTATCGGGCGTTCGAGACTCGAGTTCGTAGGCGTGCGGGTTTGCCAGCCAAAGACTATTCCGACGCAGGGTGTCAACTCGGCGTATGAGCCTCCAGAGAGACGCCGCATCTGACCGCGAGCCGACGGCGGTCGTTGCCGAACTCATCGAGAACGCCGAAGCGGCGATAGCCAAAATCGCCGACTACGACCAAGAACGCACCGACGAGTTGGTACAGGCGGTCGCATGGGCCATCTACCCCGAGGAGCGCGCCCGCGAGATATCGGAAGTGGCCGTCGAGACCACGGAACTCGGCAACGTCGACGACAAGATCAGCAAGAAACGGCGCAAGACCAAAGGCACCCTCTCGGACGTCCTCGGTGAACCCTCCGTGGGCGTCATCGACCGCGACGAGGCGGCTGGACTGGTGGAGATCGCAAAGCCGGTCGGCGTCGTCGGCGCGGTGGTGCCATCGACGAATCCGGGCGCGACGCCGACGAACCTCGCGATGATGGCGCTGAAGGGGCGCAACGCCATCGTGCTCTCGCCCTCTCCGGGTGGCGTCGAGACGTGTGAACTCGTCGTCGAGTACATCCACGAGGAACTCGACAAGGTGGGCGCACCTACCGACCTCGTCCAGATGGTCCCGCGGCCCATCAACAAGGCGACGACCTACGAGTTGATGGACCGGGTCGACCTGTTGCAGGTGACCGGCTCGGCCAGCAACGTCGAACGCGGCGAGGAGTCGGGGACACCGAACTACTGTGTCGGCGAGGGTAACGCCGTGTCGGTGGTCGACAGTACTGCGGACCTCCCGGTGACCGCCGAACGGATTCGGAAGAGCAAGACGTTCGACTACGCGACGAGCTGTTCGAGCGACAACTCCGCCGTGGTCGTCAAAGGCGTATACGAGGAGTTCATCGCCGCGCTCGAAGCCGAAGGCGGCTACGTCTGCGACGAAGACGAGCGTGCGAAACTCGAATCGACCATGTTCCCGGAGGGCCACGGCTCGCTCAGCGGCGAGGTCGTCGGCCAGCCGCCGGCGGACATCGCCGCCGCCGCGGACCTCGGGCCGGAGGCCGAAGACGCCTCCTTCTTCGTCGTCGAAGGCGAGGGCGTCGGTCCCGACCATCCCCTCTCGGGCGAGAAGATATCGGTCGTGCTCACCGTCTACGAGGCACCGGACTTCGAGGCGGCGCTCGACCGAACCAGCGAGGTCCTCGCCTTCGAGGGCACTGGCCACTCCTGTGGTCTCCATACGACGAGTGAAGAGCACATCGAGCGCATCGGCCACGAGATCGACGTCGCCCGCCTCCTCATCAACCAGCCGCAGTGTTACGGCAACGGCGGGAACTTCGATAATGGTTTGGAGTTCACCCTTTCGATGGGCGCAGGGACGTGGGGTGGCAACCAGACCGATGAGAACATCAATTATACCCACTTCCTCAACACGACGACCGTCTCGCGGCCCATCCCCGAGGAAGTGCCGAGCGACGAGGCGGTGTTCGGCTCCTACCTCGAAAAGTACGGGCGGTAGAACCGCTCGTTCGGTTCCTGAGTCGGCGAGTATCCCTCTTCCCCCACAGAATCCCTCTAGCGGTGCGCAGCGCGGAGTGGCTTGCCAGAACAAGCACTACACCTAATGCCCTACGGTGTTTCGGTGGTAGTAGGAAAGGGGTCGGTTTATCCCATGCCCCAAAGGGAGGGGTTCGAATCAGCACCGAACGCTGAACGCCCGCACGACGGGAGAGCAGCGAACCGAACCAGCGAACACTACTACAACCATGTTAAACTTCCTCGATACACCCAGCCGCACCGCGAAGCCCCGCAACGCCGGAATCACCCACGTCCTCGACGCCGGAAAAGGCCCACAGGAGGTGCGCGACCAGTTGGACGTCTGTGGGGATTTCGTCGACATCGCGAAACTCGGCTGGGGAACCGGCTACGTCTCGGATCGGCTCGAAGAAAAGCTAGCACTCTACCGGCGCCGTGACATCGCGCCGTGTTTCGGCGGCACGCTGTTCGAAGTGGCGGTGATGCAGGACCGCTTCGAGCCGTTCCGCGAGAAGCTGCTTGACCTCGACATCGACCTCGTCGAAGTCTCGACAGGGGTCATCTCGCTCGACCACGACGAGAAGTGTGAGTACATCGACCGTCTCGCCGAGGACTTCACCGTTCTCTCGGAAGTCGGTTGCAAGGACGATGACGAGCATCTCGACCTCGATTCGTGGGGCGACCGCGCCGTCCGCGAGCGCGAGGCGGGCGCGTGGAAGATCGTCGCCGAGGGCCGTGCGAGCGGCTCGACCGGCGTCTACGGGACCGACGGCGACGTGCGCGACGACGTGGTCGACCGCATCACCGGCGACCTCGACCCGGAGGAGATCGTCTTCGAGACGCCACAGCGGAGCCAGCAGGTCTGGTTCATCGAACACCTCGGCCAGTCGGCGAACCTCGGCAACATCGACCTCGACGACGCGGTCGGACTTGAGACGCTCCGGCAGGGCCTCAGGGGCGACACCGCGGAGCTGTTCCACGGCTCTGAGGACGCTTCCGCCCGTGACACCCGCCATCTCGACGACGTCGCCGACGGCTGCGGGTGTACGGAAATCTGGGAGCACCTCTCCGAGCAGCGCCAGGCGGCCGACGAACAGCGTGTCGAAAGCGAGTAACTATCCAATCATGACTGCAAACTCCACGAGCGCGACCGAGACCGAGACTGCACTGGACATCGACGGCGAGCACATCTTCCATCTGGCGATTCCCACCGACGACATCGACGCCGCCGAGGCGTTCTACATCGACGGGATGGGAGCCGAAAAGGCCAGACGGAAAGAGGACCGCCTCACGATGGACTTCTACGGCGACCAAATCGTCTGTCACAAGGCCCCACCTGAAGAGATCGACGAGGAGGTGACGATGTACCCGCGTCACTTCGGGATGACGTTCACCGACGAGGGTGACTTCGAGGCGCTCATCGAGCGCGCCGAGACCCACGACCTCCCCTTTTTCGAGGAGCCGATGCGCCGGTTCGAGGGCGAACACGACGAACACCGGACGTTCTTCCTGCGTGACCCCTCGAACAACCTCCTCGAATTCAAGTGGTACGAGAACAACGAGAACATGTACTGATGGAGGTCACGGTCCGCTCACCGCCCGACGCCGACGAGGACGTCACCGACGACGATGCCGTCGTGGTGGTCGATGCCCTGCGGGCGAGCGCGACGGTGGTCGCGTTGCTCGAAGCCGGTGCACAGTCGGTGCGGCCGGTCGTTTCCGTCGAGGACGCCAATGTCCCTGACGACGTGCTCAAAGCGGGTGAACACCACGGCGAGCGCCTCCCGGGGTTCGATTTCGGCAACTCGCCGCGTGAGGTCCGCGAACACACAGAACAAGTCGCGGGCAATCGAGTCGTCATCCAGACCACAAATGGCACGAACTGCGTCCGCCGATTCGACCACGCCGCCGACGTGCTGATGGGATCGCTGGTGAACGCCCGGCTGCTGGCCGAAAGCGTCGTCGAAACCCTCCCGGACTCGCGGCGAGTGGTCGTCGTCCCTGCGTGGCGACGGGGCGAGTACGCCCCCGAGGACCGCTATGCCGCCGAAGCGCTCGTGCGGACAATCGAGCGCGCGCTCGGCCGTGAGCCATCACCGTATTCCGAGCGTTTTTCCGAAGCCGACGCCACGACCGTCTTCCGTGAGTCCGACACCGGCGAGTTCCTCGCGAACAGGGGTGCCGAAACGGACGTTCGGTTCTGTGCACAGCGAGACCAGTTCGATGCCGTTCCCTTCCTCCGCGGGGAGGGGTTCGTCGACCTGACCCACTCGAACGGTAGCTGACATTGGCTCATCGCTGAGTGGGACCCATCGGGATCGGTCTCGCAGGCACGATAGCCTGCCGTCTTCGATTTGGCCAATAATGCCTGCTCGTGCAAGCACCGTGGTTAACTGACTAGTGCGTCTCGCTCTCATGTGAGAAAGGGACCGGATTCCTCCATGAAGCACTGGCGAGCGACTATCAAATTCCCCACGATGGGCCTGCGAGATTCTTCTGACCAAACCCGACGTTGCAGCTACCAGGAAAGAACAAACATATGACAGATACATTCACCCGACGGGAAGCTATCGGTACAGGTATCGGACTCGGAGCAGCCTGTCTCGCCGGTTGCACCGGCATGACTGGCGGGGGCAGCGGTTCCGGTGGAACAAACAACTCCACGGGCGAGTCGGGCGGGAACTATCCCTCGAAGGAAATCACGGTCATCGTTCCGTGGTCCCAAGGTGGCGGTACGGACCGCTCGACCCGGGCGCTCACGCCGACGTGGTCGAAGAAGATCGGGGCGAACTTCGTCGTCCAGAACTATCCCGGTGGTTCCACACAGGTCGGCGGCGAGAGGCTCTACAACGCCACTGCAAATGGGTACAACATCGCCATGTGGAACCTGCCGCAGATGCAGGCGACGTGGCTGTTCCAGGACGCTCCGTACAACGGCTCTAACTTCGATTATATTGGGACGAACCACTGGGACCCGACGATGTGGTTCGCCCCCCAGAATAGTCCGTACAACAACATGATGGAGTTCGTTGAGTACACGAAAAACAATAGCGTTACCGTGGGAACGACTGCGGCCATCGGAAATACCGCACTGTCAGCGCTCCTCGTCAAGGACTCCTACGATCTCGACTATCAGTTGGTGAACCTCGAAGGAGGGTCCTCGGTCCGACAGGCAGTGTTGGCCGGCGACGTCGACGCTGCGGTCAATCAGCCGTGGGCGTTCAACCCATCTAACGTCGGGAAAGTGACCGCGCTCGGGACGCACACTTCGGAGCCACAGACCCTCTGGCCGAATACCCCGACGTTCAAGGAACTCGGCATGACCGACGTCCCCTTGGTCGATGAAGGACTCGGACAGTGGAAGCTGGTCGTCGCGCCCGGCGGACTCAAAGAGAATCATCCGGATCGTTTCGAGCAGTTAGTGAAGACGTACAAACGGACGATGAACGACAAGAGCTACCGCCAACGGGCGAAACAGCAGGGTAAACTCAACAAGATCCTTCGGTACAATGGCCCACAAAAGACCAAAGACATCGTCAAGCAGAATACGAAATTCATGAAAGAATACAGTTCTCTGATCGAGAACTTCAGACAGGGATAGCTCTCCACACTCCCAATGAACATATCAGGTTCGAACAAATTGCGTTTCAGCGTATTCGGTAGAGAGGTCGTTGTCAACCCCGGCGAGACGCTCCTGCCGATGGTTGTGTTGATTGGCTGTGGGGTATACTACGGCGGAACGCGCGGCCTACCCGACCAGTCGATGGTGTATGCCGGGCCGCTGCTGTACGGGACTGCGGCGCTTGCAGTCACCACGCTCGTCCAGCACTCATTCAGCATCGGCGAGAAAGACAGTGGGGCCGACCACTCCACCCATCCATCCGAAGGACGAACAGTCGACTCGGCAACCGATGCCGCCGAAGCGACCGACGAAACCGGAGCCGATACCGGACCCGATTCGGACAACGAATATTTCAATCGGTACACGGCGGCCGGACTGGTCGCTCTCTCGGTTGGCTACGTGTTTTCGCTTGGCATACTTGGATTCGTCCTCCCGACCGTCGGGTTCCTGGCGGCGTTAGTAACGATGTTCGGTGAGCGCCGGCCGACGTACATCGTCGCGTACTCGGTCGTTCTGACGGCCCTGACGTGGGCGGTCTTCATCTACTGGCTCAATATCCCGCTATGACCGGAACGCTCGTTCAGTTGGTGGGCGGGTCGATGGGGGAAGGCATCGGAGTACTGCTTGACCCCGTCATCTTGGCGGTGATACTTCTCGGGACGGCCATTGGCATCGTCTTCGGTGCCGTTCCCGGCTTTTCTGCTACGATGACGATCATTCTCCTCACACCAGTAACTATTCCGCTTCAGCCCGCCGTTGCGCTGATTCTCCTCGTATCGGCGTACGGCGGTGCGGTCTATGGCGGCTCCATTCCGGCTATCCTCATCAACACCCCAGGCGCGCCCGGTTCGGTCGTCACCTGCTGGGATGGGTACAAACTCACCCAACAGGGAAAGGCCGTCTACACGCTTGCCGTGTCGGCCTTTGCCTCCGGAATGGCCGGGATACTCGCCGCTGCCGTACTCCTCTTGGCGGCTCCAATCGTCGCCGAGTTCGCCCTCGAATTCGGTCCGCCGGAGATGTTCTTGCTGGCGATCTTCGCGCTGACGATCATCCCGGCAGTGAAAAACGCCTCGCTCAGCAAGGGGCTGCTCGCAGGGCTGTTCGGCCTCTTGGTCGCAACCGTCGGCAACGACCCACAGCTCGCACAGCCCCGGGCGACCTACGGGCTGACGATACTCCAGAGCGGCTTCGATTACATCGTCATCCTCATCGGACTGTTCGTGCTTACGGAGATGATTCGGCTCGCGATGCGCGGGTCGATAATCGAAGACGGCGGGGACGAGGCGCTCGGTGGCTACGACCAAGTGGTTGAGGGAGTCAAGGCAGTGCTCGCTCGCCCGGTTGATTTCCTTCGTTCGACGGCCATCGGGACCTTCGTCGGGTCGTTGCCGGGGGCAGGAGCCGACGTCGCTAACTTTGTCTCCTACAACGAGGCCCAGCGATGGTCGAGCGACGAGAAGTCCGCACGTTATGGAACCGGAATCATCGAGGGCGTCATCGCTGCTGATGCGAGCAACAACGCCACCCAAGGCGGGGCGCTCATCCCGACCCTCACCCTCGGTATCCCCGGAAGCGGGTCGACAGCGGCACTGATTGGTGCGCTCGCCATCCACGGCCTCAATCCCGGTCCCGGACTCTTCCAGCGCTCGGGACCCATCGTCTACGCGATGATCTTTTCGTTGTTCCTCGGCAATATCCTCATCATCGTCTATGGACTCTCCGGCTCACGGTACTTTGGGAAGGTCGCCTACATCCCGATCCGTTTCATCATCCCAATCGTAACCGTGCTCGCCGTAGTCGGAGCGTTCGCGGTACGCAACGCACAGTTCGATCTGTTCGTCATCCTTGCCGTTGGCGTCCTCGGACTCCTCTTCGTCAAGTACGACTACCCGCTCGTTAGTCCCGTCCTCGGTGTCATCGTCGGTGACATTGCCGAAACGGGATTCGCACGGGGATGGCTACTGAACAGCGAAAGCTGGAGCGCCTTCCTCACCAACAGCGGAGTATCGATTGGACTCACCGTTCTGATCACTCTCTCGCTTGTGATAACGATGGTTAGCAACTACCGTGAAGAGCGAAGCGGTTAGTTCCGGGGATTCGACCAGAGGAAAATCCGCTACATCAGGGTCTTCGTGGACACCAACACCGCCAGCGAGGAACAGAAATAGTGTGACCGTTCGAGAATAGCCGTAGGCAACGACTGCAGAGTCTCTGAGCAGTCAACCACAGTTCGCTGACTCGGAGGTCTTGACAAGCCGAGACTGAGGTTCTTTAGGCTGGCCGACGGTACTCCTCCTACTGTCATGCAAACAGCGATCTACCATGGTGAAGGCGATGTCCGCATCGAAGAACGATCCGACCCAGAGGTCACAGAAGCGACCGACGCCGTCGTTCGCGTCACCCATACCGCTATCTGCGGGTCGGACCTCTGGTACTACCGCGGACAGCGCGACCACCCCGAGAACTCGCCCATCGGCCACGAACCGATGGGTATCGTCGAGAGCGTTGGCGATGCCGTTCGCCATGTCGAACCCGGCGACCGCGTACTCGCACCGTTCACTATCAGCTGTGGCTCCTGTGAGTTCTGTCGTAAGGGACTCCCCACATCCTGTGTGCATGGTTCGTCGTGGGGTGGCGACGAAAGCGGCGCGCAGGGAGAGAAGATTCGTGTGCCCCATGCCAACGGAACTCTGGTTCGGGTCCCCGACCGGTATCGCGACGACGAAGAGACGCTCGAAGCACTTCTCCCGCTTACCGACGTCATGTGTACTGGCCATCACGCTGCCGTCAGCGCCGGCGTCGACACCGGTGACACGGCCGTCGTCATCGGGGACGGAGCTGTCGGGTTGTGTGGCGTCCTCGCGGCGAAACGCCGTGGCGCCGAACGGATCATCGCGATGGGCCATCATGAGGACCGCCTCGAGATCGCCGAATCGTTCGGTGCAACCGGGGTTATCTCGGCGCGCGGCGAGCAGGCTATCACGGAAGCCCGCGACCGAACCCACGGTGGTGCAAACCACGTTCTCGAATGCGTCGGCACGGAATCGTCGATGGCGACAGCCGCCGCAGTTGCTCGTCCAGGCGGGACGGTCGGCTACGTGGGCGTCCCGATGGGCGTCGAAGATGCGGCGTTTCTCCAGACCATGTTCGGTAAGAACATCTCGCTCGCTGGTGGCGTTGCTCCAGCCCGGAGCTACATAGATGGCCTCATGGCTGACGTACTGCAAGGAACGCTCGACCCATCACCAGTATTCACGAAAAGCGTCGGACTCGATGAGGTTCCCGAAGGATATCGAGCGATGGACGAACGCGATGCGGTGAAAGTGATGGTGAAAATCGACGAAACCGGCTGACTCAGCGAAGATATGAGCGTGCCGAATATCATCCAGTCCCACGTGATGGCTTCAGTCTCATGAGCATCTCCACCGAGAGCTGGAGGGGGTGGATCGGTATTTTGCAGTATTAACACAGTACAGTCGAAAGAGGAGGGTAGACCGAGGGTATCACCGACCTTCGAACGATGGCGACCGGTCCTCGATGCGCGCTTCGAATCCCTCGCGGTAGTCGCGTGTGGTATCGAGTCCCCGGCCCAACGCGCGTTCGAGCTGTAAGCCTTCATCAAGGGGTGTCTCTGTGGCAGCGTTCAGCGCTTGTTTCGCGCGTTCCATCCCCAAAGGTGCGTTTTCGGTGAGTTCGTCGGCAAATGCACGGGCGCGCTCATCGACATGGCCCGATTCAACGACTTCGGTGACGAGACCGTGTCGTTTCGCCGCTCCGGGGTCGATTAACTCTCCAGTGAGAACGAGTTCTTTGGCTTTGGCCAAGCCGACGAGGCGGGGCAGTCGCTGGGTCGCGCCGCCGTGGGGGAACGTTCCCAGTGTTACTTCGATGACGCCATAGCTCGCGTTCGCACCGATGATCCGGAAATCACACGGTAGCGTAAGCTCGAACGCGCCCGCCGGCGCAGCGGTCTTGATGCCGACCACAGTGGGAACGCGACACGATTCGACGGCATCCAACAGGCGCGGGAACGCCTCACGGTCGAACTGCTCGGGGGTTTCGACTCGGTCACGCATCATCTCGAGGTCCATACCGGCACAGAACACCTCCCCCTCGCCGAGCAGCGTGGCGGCCCGGATATCGTCCATCGCATCGACCGTCTGGAACGCTTCAGTGAGGTCTTCGATGACCGCTTCGTTCATTGCGTTGCGCTTTTCGGCGCGGTCGATGAGTACGTCCGCACGCTGATTCTCGGTCTCTACGTGAACAAGATCATTGCCCATTCGCATGGTCGTCCTCTACTATCAGCATACATAAAACGGCAGGTTGGTCTCCCGTCGTGAGGGAGAGCGGGAAGGGCGATCACACGGGAGAGACCCGTGCCAACACATCTCCGCGCTGAAACTCCTCCTGTTCGTCAATCACGATCTCAGCTACCTCACCGGTCGTGGGAGCCGGGACATCGATACTCACCTTCTCGATTTGAATCTCCGCAATCGGTTCACCTTCCGTTACCGCCGTCCCTTCATGCACGAACCAGTTCGAGACGATTGCCTCCTCGACATCCTCGGAGTCAGCGGGCCATACCGCTGCTGAATCCACGACGACAGTCTCTCCGCTCATCTGTGGTTGCGCTCGCTCATTCGGCGACTCCCTGAATAGCGTCAGCGATGTCCTCTGTGTCCGGATTGACCTCCTGTTCCAGTGGCCGAGCGTACGGGATGGGCACGTCCGGCATCGTTACTCGGCTGACGGCTGAAAGGTCGTCGAGCGCACCCTCTGTAGCCCGAGCGATGATTTCGCCTGACAGCCCAAACGAATGGTAATCTTCGTCAACAACGACAAGTCGGCCAGTTTTCTGAAGCGATTCGAGCACGGTCTCGGTATCGAGCGGGACCAGCGTTCGGAGATCGATTACTTCAGCGTCAACATCCTCTGCAAGGTCATCAGCGGCTTCCAGTGCACGGTGAACGTGGAGACCGAGTGTCACCACGGTCACATCGTCACCCTCTCGCTTTACGTCTGCCTCACCGAACTCGATGGTGTAGTCGTCTTCAGGGACTGGGGTCTTTGGACCATCTGGGGCGGGCATCCAGCCGATACCCATCAGGCGTTTGTGGAACATGTACACCACCGGATCGTCATCACGGATTGCCGTGTGCATCAGTCCCTTGGCGTCGGTAGCGGTGCTCGGAACCACCACCTTCATGCCCGGTAGGTGGGCGAACGTCCCATAGAGCGTCTGTGAGTGCTGGGCGGCATCGTTGTAGGTGCCGCCGACAGCCGTCATGAGCACCATCGGGACGTTCACCGTGCTGCCGCTCATGTAGGTGTTTTTCGCCATCTGGTTGTAGATCTGGTCCATCCCGACCCCGAAGAAATCCGTGAACATCAATTCTGCAATGGGACGCATGCCGGCCTGTGCGGCTCCAACGGCGGCCCCGATGAACCCCGTCTCGCTGATCGGCATATCCATGATTTTCTCCCGGCCGAACTCCTCAAGCAGGCCTTCAGTGCTGTCGAAGATACCACCGTAATCGGCAACGTCCTCGCCCATCACGAACACGTCGTCGTTTGCGCGCATCTCCGAGGCGATGGCGTCGACCATCGCTCGACTCATCGTTATCTCACGCTCCGCTGCTGGTTCGGTTGCTTCGGGCTCGTCTGCTTCTGCCATCAGTCATCACCTCCCGTGGTTTCGGCCAGTTCCGGCTCCGGATTGGGCCTCCATCCTGCCGGCGGGTTCATGAACACGTCCTCGTAAGCCTCCTCAGGGTCGGGTTCGGGCTGGTCTTTGGCCCATTCGATGGCGTCCTCGACTCGCTCGTGGCTCCGGTCGCGGATGTCCTCGATAGTACTCTCGTCGATACCCGCGTTTTCGAGGGTGTTCTCCATCCGCCCGATGGAGTCGCGCTGTCTCGCCTGTTCCGTATCAGCATCGGGACGGTAGCCTTCGGCGTCACCCATGAAATGTCCCATCCGCCGGTGGACCTGCACTTCGAGGAGGGTTGGCCCGTTGCCGTCACGCGCGCGTCCGACCGCTTCGCCCGCAGCCTCATAGACCGCAACCGCGTCGTCGTGGTCCACGCGCTCGCCGGGCATGTCGAACCCATCGGCGCGCTGAGCACCGTTTTCGACGTCGGTGACGCGCCCTTTGGGCATACTGATGGCCCAGTCGTTGTCCTCGATGACGAACACCACCGGAAGGTCGTGGACGCTTGCGAGGTTGAGTGATTCGAGGAACCCACCCTGACTGATCGCGCCTTCACCGAGATACGCGACCGCAACGCTGTCCTCGCCGCGCTTTTTGGCCGCGAGTGCCGCCCCGACTGCTGGCGGACATCCCTCGGCGATGATGCCGCTGCCCGCGAAGTTCACGTCCGCGTCGAACAGATGCATGTGACCGCCCTTGCCCTTGGACAACCCGGTGCGGCGACCGAATATCTCGGCGGTCATTCGTTTGAGATCGACGCCCTTGGCGATAGCGACGTGGTGGGGACGATGTGGCGCGGTTACAGTGTCAGCATCGCGAAGATGGGAGCAGACGCCGGCAGCGGCAGCCTCCTGCCCGGCAGCGAGATGCAGTTCGCCCGGGATCGGGCCGGCCGAGATGTCGAACGCAGGCTGTTTCCCCTCCAAGTACTCCTCTTGGAGGCGCTCTTCGTAGTGTCGGGCCGTCACCATCCAGCCGTACATTTCTTGCAATTCGGTATCGCTTATCATGGCACCCTCGTCCAGACATAGCACCACGTTCACATAAAGGTGATAGTCAGAACTGTTTCATCACCGACGTGAGTCTAGAGGTGTCACGAGATGGTACCGTTGTCTCGTGCGATTGCAAGTGAAGTGAAGAAGCCGTAATAGGCGATCACCCCAGCCAGCATACACAGATAGTAGGCCCACTGTGGACCATCGAGCACGCTGAACAGAACGGTGACCATCGTCACCCAACTGCAGGCGAACACCAGATCGATGAGCATGCCAGACCGGTGTTCGTCGATGTGGTCACGGGCGGACTCGCGGAGACTCATCGATAGTGGCCCCACGTACAGAACGAACTCCGTTCGTTTGCCACGATAGTTGACGCCGTGGGCGAGAGCTGGTCGTCGACGGTGGTCGGCAGTGACGCTCTCGACGAGGAGAACGCTCCCGACACTGCCGGAGGAACGGCCAGTGCTGAGGTGGCCGACCTGCTGGACGAGTGGTGGTCCTGGAACTTCGAGGAGACCCTGTACTGCCGGTTTTTCGGTGGAACAGCGACATCTCTCGTCGGTTGGTATGAAGAACTCACTGTTCCTCACCACCGTCTGTGGCGACCTCTTCGGCACTTTCCATCCGGCTCATCGGCTCGGGGCTGTGACACTGGCGGACCAACCGCTTGACCTCCTCCGGCGGGTCGTCGGTGACCAGCGAGACCCCGATGATGACGGCCATCACCACCGGCACACCGACGAGCGCCGTCGATGTCGCGGGCAACACCGCGTTGAGTGCTGGCACCAGCGGGCCTTCGCCACCGATAACCTGCGAAGCGTAGTCGTTGACGATGGTCACGATGGAGATCGCCAGTCCGACGACCATCCCGGCGAGAGCACCCTCCCGAGTGGTGCGCTCCCACCAGAGACCGAGGAAGAACACGGGGAACATCACGACACCGGCGATGGCGAACGCCACGGCGACGAGGGAGGCGATGACCCCGATATCGGCAATCGCCGTCGCCGCGACCAAGATTCCGAGTCCGAGTATCGTCAGCCGACCCACGATGAGCTGCTCGCGCTGGGTTGCCTCGGGTTTGTAGAGGTTCGTGTAGATGTCGTGTGCGGCAGCCGACGAGCCGGAGATGAACAGCCCGGCAACCGTCGCCAACGCCGCCGAGACCGCCCCGGCGGCGACGAGACCGACGAGCCATTCGGGGAGGTTGGCGAGCTGTGCCGTGAGAACGACCACGACGTCACCCTGGTCCGACGTGAAGGGGAACGACAGCGCCTGGCTCTGGTCGAACAGCAGCGTGCCGAACGCGGCGTATGCGGCGGTGCCCCAGTACAGCAGGCAGATGAAAAACAGCCCCCAGACGCAGGACCACCGCGCCGTCCGTTCGTTGTCGACCGTGTAGAAACGCACCAGCACGTGTGGCAGCCCACAGGTACCGACGATAAGGGTGAAACACAGCGCCACCCACTCGTAGTAGCCGGCGTTGGCGAAAGGAGCCGTGAATTCGCGAGCGATCTGCTCCGCGACGAGCGTCGCCTCGTCACCGAATTCGAGATACGGCAGCACCGTCGAGTAGCCCTGTGTCCAGCCAACTGCGTACAGTCCGCCGAGGAAGGCAATGATGAGAATGACGTACTGAAGCGCCATGTTCTTGGTCGTGCCCAACATTCCCGAGAGGGCGACGTAGCCGATGGTCACACCCATGAGGAGGACCACGCCCTGCGTGTAGCTCGTCCCGAAGAGATACATCGACATCAGCCCCATGCCGCGTCCCTGACTCACGGCATAGACGTACGCGATGAACAGCGTCGTCACCGCCGCGATGGCGCGGCCAGTGTCGGAGTAAAACCGGTCCGCGACGAAGTCCGGTGCCGTGTACTTGCCGAACCGGCGGAACTGCGAGGCGAGGAAGATGAGGAGGATGAAATAGCCCGCCGTCCAGCCGACGAGATACGCCAGCCCGAAGTACCCAAGCGTGGCGATGGTCGCCGCGACGCCGAGATACGACGCCGCCGACATCCAGTTGGCGCCGATCGCCATCCCGTTCTCGATATTCCCGATCGACCGGCCGGCGACCCAGAGGTTGTCCGTGTCGGCCACCCGGAAGAAAAAGCCGACTGCGAGGAAGGCCACCAACATCCCAATGGTCGTCAGCGCCGGGATGAGTTTGAAGCCGATGTTGAGTCCCTCGGGCACGACTTGCAGCAGTACATCCGTGGTCATGCGTTCTCACCGCCATCAGTTGCCGCCGCCGTGTCGGCGTTCGTCGCCGTCTGTCCGTGTTCGATGCCGTATTTCTCGTCGAGTTTGTCGCGTCGGTAGGCGTACACCGCCGACAGGACGAGCGCGCCGAACGGTGCGCCGATACCCGTCAGGAGAACGTGCAACTGGAAGCCGAGGACGATGGTCTCGGTCATCAGGTCGGGAGCGACGAGCGCAGCCGTCACCGGCCCGAAGACCGCAACCGTCCAGGCCAGAAACGTCGACCAGATCAGTTTCAGATGGTCCCGCATGAACGCGGTGTCCGGCTTGAAGATGTTTACCTCCGCATCGAGGTAGTCAGTGGAACGACGGTTCGTCGTCACCCCGCCGTCGGTCTCGACTGTTCCTGTATCGTTCGTGGTTCGTGTAGAGTTGTCTGTCATCGTGTTCTCGTCGTTGCCGTGGTCGTCCGCGCAGTCGGCCACCGCTGTGGGGGGTCATCCACTTGGGGTCGTGATTTCGACGCCGACATCTCGAATCAGCTCCCCCCGGCTTGCCGTTGAATCTCGTCGACGATCTCCGGATTGCGGAGCGTGTTCGTACTGCCCAGCTCCTCGCCGTTGGCGATGTCCTCCAACAGCCGGCGCATGATCTTGCCCGAACGGGTCTTCGGAAGCTCGGCGGTGAAGACGACCTCCTCGGGGCGCGCGATAGGGCCGATACCGTCTTCCACGCCGGCGAGGATCGCATCCCGCATCTCCTCGTCGCCGGCGTAGCCGTCCTCGGTGATGACGTAGGCGTAGACGGTCTCGCCTTTCACCTCGTGGTCGCCACCGACGACCGCGGCCTCGGCGACGCCCTCGACGCCGACGATGGCGCTCTCGATCTCCATCGTTCCGAGGCGATGGCCGGAGACGTTGATGACGTCGTCCACCCGCCCGAGGACGGTGAAGTAGCCGTCGTCATCGATTTTCGCGCCGTCTTCCGGGAAGTAGACCCAGTCGTCGGGGTCCTCGGAGTCGGTGTCGGAGTACTCCGCCCAGTACTCCTCGACGAAGCGCTCGTCGTTTCGGTACAGCGTCCGTAACATGCCGGGCCACGGCTTCTGGATGGTGAGGTGGCCTGCCCGTCCGGCCGCGACCTCCTCGCCGTCGGTATCGACGATTTTGGCGTCGACGCCCGGCAGCGGTGGCCCGGCGGAGCCGGGTTTCATGCTGTCGACGCCCGGCAACGTCGTCACCATCATCCCGCCGGTCTCGGTCTGCCACCACGTATCGACGACCGGACAGGACTCACCGCCGATATGTCTGTAGTACCACTTCCACGCCCGCGGGTTGATCGGCTCGCCGACGGTACCGAGCAGCCGGAGGCTCGATAGGTCGTGGCGGGCGGGATACTCCTCGCCCCACTTCATGAACGACCGGATCGCCGTCGGTGCGGTGTAGAGCTGGGTGACGTCGTACTCCTCGACGATTTCCCAGAGCCGGTCCTTCTCGGGGTAATCGGGCGTCCCTTCGTACATCAC
>CAZJHA010000018.1:0-17941 GCA_964545755.1 uncultured Halobacteriales archaeon
GTGCGGGACCGACGTTCTGGGGTTCGGAGGAGGTAGTGGAGCGGTGGAGCCGACGAGTGTCGTGTTCGCCGCCATCTCGCTCGTCCTCGTTCTCGTCGGGACTGCAGGGCGGTTCGTCGATCACACCCGCTGATACGCACCCAGTCGCGTCCCGTCGAGGAGGTATGCCTCGCCACCGTCGAGTCCGTCAGGCGAAACGACCCGACCAAGCGCCCGAACGCTTTTTTGCTGAGTCGTATATGACACCTGTATGGATTATAACCGTGTTTACTGGCTCTGTCTGCTTGGCTACGGGTTTCTCTTTTTCATCAATTTATTCCCGGACCTTCTCGCTGGGAGCGTTGGCATCGCAGGAATTGTGGGCCTTGCCGGCACCGTGATTATCGTGGCCATTGCACTTTATTCGGTCAGTCGTCCGTCGGCGGCTGACGGCCCAACGCAACCAAATCTCGCCTTTTGGGCCGTTGTTCTCGGATTCGCGTTGATGTTTGCAGGAACGGTGTTGGAGTTCGTCTGAATCACACCTGTGAGTCCTCGAACGCGCGCTGTCGCTCCCGCACCGCGTCGGCGACCGCCTCATAGTTCGGAATTCCCGAAAAGCTCAACACGGAACTCCCATCGGTTCGGAACGCGACGGTTCCGAGTCCGCGAAGTCGCTCGATGAATCCTGTCTGGGTGTATACTGCTTTGAGCGCCGCAATACGATACTCGGTCGTCCGAACGCTGAAAGTTCCATACTGGCTGATGAGTCGCTGGTCGGTCACGACGTAGCGGGTGTGACGGCGGTCGAGCCAGACCAGCGCATACACCACGAGTCCGATGCCGACCACCGGGAGCAACACCGTCCCCAGTACGAGAAGATCCACCCAGTTCGACCACGCGGGCCGACCGATGTAGAGCACGCGCTCACCATCGAGCAGTCTGACGCCCTGAATGCCGTCGAGTGCTGTGCCGTCGTGCGGAATCGGATCGGTGTTCGGTTCACTCAACGCGGACATATCCTATCTCTCGACGACCGCTGATAAAACGATTGTCCCGTCGCTCCATGAGGTCTCGTGAACGCTTCAAACTCGCTCGTAGCCACCCAGTCGCGTCCCGTCGAGGAGGTATGCCTCGCCACCGTCGAGTCCGTCGGGTAAGAACGGCGCGAGAAACTCCTGTCCCTCGACGTTCACCCACGTCCCGCCCGAAAGCTCGTTGAACGCCGGAAACACCACGAGTTCGCCGTCGATGGCGAGTTCTTCGTCGTGGTGCTCGGCGAACGGCTCCGGCGCGAGCCGGCCACGGAGCCACGCGCGTTTGGCCCGGCTCCCGCCGACCTCGTCTTCGAGCCGTACGGTCGGATGCTCGTGACCGACACAGACCACCTCGACGTCGAGCACCCGCCCGCTCGGCCACGTGTGCCCGTGGGCGAAACCCACGTCGCCGACCCGGATTCCGTCGGTGGGCGTCACGGTCACACCGAACTCGTCGGCGAGCGGCTCGATGTCGCCGTCGTGGTTGCCCTTGACGAGCGTGACGGGCACGCGCTCGGTGACTGCTTTCAGTAGCGCTTCGAGTTCCTCGCGTTCGTCGCCACGGGAATCCCCGATGGCATGAGCGAGGTCGCCGAGAAACACGACTCGCTCCGCGTCCGTCGTCCCGACCAGCGAGAGCACGTGCTCGCGGCGCTCTGTGGCCTGACTCGGCAGCGAGACGCCCTGCCGGGCGAGTGCGGCTTCGAGACCGGCGTGATAGTCCGCAATACAGAGCACGCGCTCGCCACAGTCGACGACGGCTGCCGGCTCGCCAGGTACCGGCTCGACCCGTCCTCCGGCGCTCATCAGATGGGTTTGAGCGTGTCGTCGTCCGGTTCATAACACTCGCCGCTCATCAGCGCCGACTGGATGCCCTCGGCCACCGCCTCGCGCGTGAGACCGTACTCCTCGACCACCCGCTCGATGACCGCCTCGCGCTCGGCACCGTCGCCGTCGTCGAGTGCCGTCATCGCCGCGACGACCGCCTCCTCGAGGTCGATTTCGTCGTCCTCGGCTGTGTCCATCTCGTCGCCCACAGCGGCTTCGTCTCGGGTTTGGTCCGCCTCGTCCGGCTCCTCCGGCGTGGGCGTCTCGATGTCGGCTGCGCCCGGTTCGTCGACCTCGGCGGCGCTCTCGAAGTCGGTGCCGAACTCCTGCTCGATGCGCTCGCGCTCGTCGGGGTCGATTTCGAACTCCTCGGGGTTATCGAGGTCCGACTCGGTGGCAGCCCCATCGTCCATCCCGTCGGCTTCGGCGCTCGGCTCATCCACGGAACGCTCTGTTTCGAACTCGACGTTCGACCGAACTGAGTCGTCCGTCGGCTCCACGGGTTCGGATTCGACGGCTTCGACCGCGACATCGGTTTCGGTATCCGATTCAGGTTCGGTCTCAGCTGGTGAATCAGCCGTCGGCTCGCTCTCGATGGCTGTATCCGCGCCGGCGACCGACTCGTCGCCCGTCTTCGCCGCTGGCTCCGCGTCCAATTCGTCGGTCGCGTTCGTCGGTTCGGTTTCGCTCTCCGTGCTCGTATCGGTCGGGTCGGCGCGTTTCGTCGAGCGCTCGTCGGGGGCGACGGCGAGCGAGCCGACCTCCTCGCGCTCGCCGGCGACCACCCGCGCCGCATCGAGCGCCATTCCTTCGATGGCATCGAGATACGTCGGCGTCGTGCCGTACTGGTCCAGCGCGCGCGGAACGCCGGCGGCCAACCCCACTTCGACACCCTCGTCTTCGAGCGCCTCGCGGAGTGTGTCACCACGTTCGTCGCGCTCGCGTGCCTCGCGAATCGTCTGCACGCGCTCGACGGTGTGTTTCGCGGCCTCGACGGCGAAGCGGTCGCGTGTGGCGGCGTCGACCTCGTTCAGGCTCTCGGGGCGAATCGAGGTGAACACCCGCTCGGAATCGTCGGGTTCGAACGTGCGCGCCTTGCCCGTGACGGCGACGAACGCCGGGGTATCGGCGCGTTCGAGGAACGACAGCGCCTCGGGCTGGTACTGGCCGGCATAGACGACGAACGCTCCAGTCGGGTCAACGACGCGAGCGCGCAGCTGTTCGTCGTTGACCGACTCGATTTCGGTGAGCACGCCCACTATGAAGAGGCGATTGAGCCGCGCGCCGGTCGGCGTCACGACGTAGTTCGGCGCGCGCTCCTCATCGCTTTCGGTATACGAGAGGGTCGCGTCGTCGAACTCGGCGGCAAACACGCGATAGGCGGTCTCTCGGTTCGGGCGAGCACTCATCCGCCCGCCTCCCCGAGCAGTGCCCGCGCACGCTCGGCCGGCTCGTCACCACGGGCCTCGAATTCCGTGGCTTCGAGGTTCGCGCCGTAATCGTCGACCGAGAGCGTTCCACGGACACGGAACTCGCGGCCGACGATTGCCTCGCGGATGGATTCGGCGACGACTTCCTGATCCATCGCGTCGCGGGCGGCCTCGCGTGCATCCTCCACATCGCCGCCGTAGATTTCGCTCGTCAGGTCGGCATCCAGCACGGCCGTGAGCGACGCGGTGCCGTCGTCGATGATGGCTTTCACACGAAGATCGTCCTCGCCGTCGACGTCGCCGTGGGCACGGCACTCTCCCCGCTGGATGACACGCCCGCAGTCGGGACAGCGCTGGATGAGTCCTGAGCCGTCCCGGACCGCGAGCAAATTCCCGGCGACTTCGACGTCGAACAATCCTCCTGTGGAAACCGCCTCGCGGACGCTCATCCGCGGCGCGTTTTCGCTACCTTCGACGTCTCTATCGAGCGGCTCGACCGTCGAGAACTCGGCGACGTTCACCGATGGTACGCCCCGGAACTCCCGAACGTAGGCGTTTGCGATGCGTATCGAGTTTCCTTCCGCGAGTTCGTCGTGAGAGTCCCAGTCGGTGAACGGCAATCTCCCCGTGTCGTCGGCGAACACCCCACTCAAGATTTCGGTCTCGCCGTCGCGCCCGTCGATGACCTTCGCCTTGACCTCGGCGACGCGCACTTCGAGCATGCGCCCGCGGTCGCCCGGCACGAGGTCGGCGAGCGACCGCTCGCCGCCGATTTCGTGGGGCACTTCCAGGGGTTCGTCGGCGAACTCGATGGCCGTCTCCGAGCCGAGATTCAGCTCCGGCTCGCCGTTCCACTCGCGGACGCCAGCGCCGAGGGCTTCGACCGTGTCGCCCGGCGCGAGGTCGAAGTCCTCCCACGCCGTGTAGGATATTTTTCCCGACTCGTCGCCGATTTCACCCTCGAAGATCACGAGTTCGTCGCCCTGATAGCGAATCGAGCGTTTGCCGACGGTGAGCACTCGACCCCGGACCGTGACCGCCGAATCGCTCGTCGAGACCTCGGCGATGTCCTTCGCCGTGGGTTCGCCAGTACCGGAACCATCGCCGTACTTCCGGCGGAGGCTGCTCTTTGCCTCCTCGATTGGCACGCTGTACTCGACCAGGTTCTGTAGGTCCGCTTTGACCTCCTCTTTGTCGACGCCGAGGTCGGAGGCGAGGTCCTCGGCATGGTCGTCGAGCGTCATCACCCGTTCTTCGGGCGGAACGACCTAAAAGGGTTCGTGCCCACCGTCAGCCGGTTTCGGTCGCGTTCGTCCTCTTCGGTGTTTCGGCCCCGATGATCCCCTCGATGCGGTAGGTGTAGACTCCGGTGAAGAGGTCACTCGTCAGGGTGATTCCGCGCCGGGCGTTGTAATCGGCGCTGTATGCCATCGGCGGGTCGCCGAACACCTGTAACTGCTCGCTCGGGTCCTCGACCGCCGGTGCGTCCGTTTCGTGCGTGTCGATTGGATGGGGGTTCGTCGGGTCGGTGATGTCGTACAACACTGTGCCCTCGTGCCAATCGCCGCTCACCACCAGCGTGGCTTCGTCCAGCGGAACGATATCGAACTGGTGGCCGGTCCAGTCGAAGCGCTCGGTCTGGTCGGTGTGGCCCTCGCCGCCGGAGTTCATGACCTCGGCGTTCGGCGACTGGGTGAACCCCACCGGAATAGGGTCGGAAAGCGAGCCGTCGCGCCAGCCGATGTCGAAGACGTGCTTGCCACCCGGCGTTCCGTACGAGCGCTCGTCGCCGACGACCACGAGGTCACGACGCGGGTCGGGGAAGGCGTAATGGCAGTTCCCGAACGCCTCCTCGCCGACCTCGCTGTCGGCGTAGGAGGGCTTGTCGGTGTATTCGAACCGGCCGATCTCCGAGGTGTCGAACGGGTCGCTCGCGTCGAGAATCACGTAGCCGTTGGTCATCTCGCCCATATACGCACAGTGGAGGAGTTTCCGTTTCGGGTCGTAGACCACGTCGTGTGCTGCACCGGGTGGGCCGGCGGTACCGCGCTGTCGCGGCGAGCGCAGCGTCGAGACGTCCCAGACGTCGATACCACCGGTATCGGGGTCGTCGCTGTAGTTCACCGTATAGACCACGGGTGCGGTCGGATGGACGAACAGGTTGTGCGTCCCGCCAGAGTTGAGTGCGCCGATGACCCGCGGTGATTCGGGCGTCCCCTCGGCGAACCCATAGTCGACGATCTGGACGCCCGAATCGCCGGCCGGATGGTTGCTCCGGCAGTACAGTCCCTTCTTCGGGCCGAATTTGACGTCGAGACACGTCACCGCGCCGTCGTCGGCCCGGAGGTGATGGACCAGCGCGGGGGCACTCGGGTCGCGCAGGTCCACGAGATAGCTTCCGGTGCCCGAAAACCGAGTGCCGACGGCGGCGTAGCGCCCGTCGGGCCGGATAGACCCCTCGGCGAACCCGCCGACCGACGAGGAGAGCTGTGACCGACTCAACCGTTCGAGCCGCCACGTCGATGGCGTTGGGGTCGCGGTCGGCGATGCGGTCGGCGTCGGTCGGTCCGTCGTGGCCGTCGGCGTTTCGTTCGCGTCGCTCGTGGTCTCCTCCGGGGTGTTCATCCTGAGCGCGCCATACGCTATCCCGGAGCCGACACCGACCACCCCGAGCGCTTTGAGCGCCGCTCGCCGCGACATCCTTGGCATACTGGCTCGTCGGATGCGACGCCACGGCTGTACTTACCCTTTCGTTATTCGCTACGCATTGCCGGAAACGGGTTCGACGGCCACCGATTCCGGACGATTTCGCCGTTCGCGCCGCCATCGAAAGCGGTTTTCGCGGGTCCCGACTACTGCCCCCATGCACGTCGTGGCCAACGCGGCGACCAGCGCCGACGGCAAACTCTCCTCGCGCCGGCGCGAGCAGGTCGTCATCAGCGGCCCGGAGGACTTCGCGCGCGTCGATGCCCTCCGCGCGTCCTGCGATGCGGTACTCGTCGGCAGCGGAACAGTATTGGCTGACGACCCACACCTCACCGTCGAGGACCCCGACCTGCGTGCCGACCGGCGCGAAAAGGGCAAGCCGCCCCATCCGGCACGGGTGGTCGCCGACACACGCGCCCGCACGCCACCGGACAGCCGCGTGCTCGACGATGCGGCCGCGAGCTACATGCTGGTCGGCGACATAGCGCCCGACGACAGGTGCGAAGCTCTCCGGGAAGCCGGCGCACGACTCGTCGACGCCGGCGACGAGCGGGTCGCCCTCTCGGAGGCGTTCACCGCACTCGAAGCCGAGGGAATCGACCGGCTGCTCGTCGAGGGTGGCGGCGAGGTGCTGTTTTCGGCGTTCGAGGCGAGCCTCGTCGACGAACTCACGGTGTTCGTCGGTCCGGTTCTCATCGGTGGCCGTGACGCGCCGACGCTCGCCGACGGTACGGGATTCGTCGATGAATTTCCACAGCTCGACCTCGAAGACATCGAGCGCGTCGACGACGGTGTGCTCTGTCGGTACGCCGTCGAATAGTTAGTCGTCGGATTCGGCCAGCGGTGCCGTCCGCTCTTCGTCCGCGTGGGTTTCGAGATAGGCGTCGGCGTCGATGGCGGCCTTACAGCCCATGCCGCCGGCGGTCACGGCCTGCTGGTAGTGATAGTCGACCACGTCGCCAGCGCCGAAGATTCCGGGGACGCCCGTGCGAGTTTGGCCGCCACCCGCGCCGCCGGCGGTGGCGAGGTAGCCTGCCGAATCCATCTCGACGTCCGTCCCGCGCAGGTACTCGGTGTTCGGCGTGTGGCCGATGGCGAGGAACACGGCCCCGACGTCGAAATCGAACTCCTCGGTACGGGAGTCGTCGAGTTTCTCGCTCGGATGCCCCTCGGGATTAGTGACGAGCGCCACGTCCTCGACACCCTCCTCGGGCGAGCCACTGATTTCGACGAGTTCGGTGTTTGTCATCACCTCGATATCGCCGGCGTCGACGTGTTCTTCGAGACGGTCGACCCAGTAATCCTCGGCGCGGAACTCCTCGCGGCGATGGACGACATATACCTTGGAAGCGAACTTCGTCAGGAACGTCGCCTCCTCCATCGCGGCGTCGCCGCCGCCGACGACGAGCATCTCCTCGTCGCGGAAGAAGGCCCCGTCACAGGTCGCACACGTCGAGACGCCATATCCCATCAGTTCGTCCTCGCCCGGCACGCCGAGAGTCCGGGCGCTTGCCCCGCTGGCGACGATGACCGCATCCGCAGTGTAGTGCTCGCCGCTCGCGAGCGTGAGTTCGAACGGGCGTTCGGAATCGTCGACCGACTCGACGACGCCGTGTTCGATGTCGGCTCCGAAGCGTTCGGCCTGCTCTTTCATCTCGTTGATGAGTTCCGGGCCACCGATACCCTCGGGAAAGCCCGGATAGTTGGCCACGTCGGTCGTGAGGGTGAGCTGGCCGCCCGGTTCGGCCCCTTCAAGGACCAGCGGGTCGTTGTTCGCCCGCCCGGCGTAGATGGCCGCGGTCAATCCCGCGATGCCCGACCCCGTGATGACGAGCCGGCGGTGGACCGGTTCCGTCTCCTCGTTCATACACACGGTTGACCGCCCGCGAATAACTACCTTGTGCTGTCGCGGGAAGGTTTAGGTCCCCGCTCCCGTCTTCCTCCCATGCCTGCAGACCTCGCGGAGAAGACGGACCGGTACGAACGGCTGCTCGCCGAGGCGCTCGACGCGGCGACGGTTGCGCCCCCCTCGGGAACGCCGCTTGCCGACTCCGCCGCCGACTACGAGGAGATGGCCCGGTCGTATCTGGCGGATGGTCGCCATTTCCGTGCGGCCGACGACCCGGTGAACGCGCTCGCGGCGTTTTCCTACGGTCACGCGTGGCTCGATGCCGGTGCGCGCATCGGGCTGTTCTCGGTACCGGACGAGGACGACCTCTTCACCGTCTGAAGACGAGCGCGGTCGGTGCGCTTACAAGGGGTGGGTGTGTCAGCCTCCGTCGATGGAGGCCGTTCTGTGGTACGTGCTGACCGGCACTCGCGGCGGCACGAACCGCGTGCGTATCCTCCGAGCGCTCGACGAACGGCCCCGCAACGCCAACCGCCTCGCCGAGGAGTTGGACCTCGACTACAAAACTGTGCGCCATCATCTCGACGTTCTGGAGGACAACGACGTCGTCGAAAACAGCGGTGACGACTACGGTGCGGTGTATCTCCCGACCGAACAGGCCCGCCACCACTGGGAGACGATAGAGCAAATCATCGAACAGGTGAACTGAGTATGGTCCGATTTGGGAAAGAGTATATGCCCGCGAGTAGGGTAGGTGAAGGTAGATGGCCGTTCTGATAGACGCGATGCGCGTATTCAGCGCGCTGAACGTGCTCTTGCTCCTCGGACTCGGCTACGTCTGGGGCCGGAACTTCCTCCAGTTCCGCTCGAAGCACACCCTTGGCCTGCTGGTGTTTGCCGTCTTGCTGTTCGCGGAGAACGCACTGGCGATATACTTCTTCGTCTTCCACCAGACGCTCACCCCGTGGGTGACGAACCCCGAACTCGTCCCGCCCATTGCCCAGCGGGCGATGCTCGCGCTGCGGGTCTTCGAGTTCGGTGGTATCGCCTTTCTCACGTGGGTGACGTGGGATTGAGCAAAGAGTCGCCGAACGACGAACCGCATGGCCTAGGACCGAGCCGAACGCAGCGCGATGGGAGCACACGGGCTGCAAGAACGAGCAAGCCGGCCATTTCAGTGGGTCGAACACGAACGGAAACCGTGGACTGCGGTGGGACTACCCACCCGGAAAAACACATCGATAAACGGGAGTTTAACCCCCTCGGCATGGACGGCCGGTAGAGACGTCGAGACACATGATTTCATCGGTCGGGGATCGGTAGCTTTAAGTAGTTTACGGGCTAACGTTCGGTCAGATACCGGGTTCTGGGAGCAGTCGCGAACAATCCCCAGCAGCCGACCGCATCCGAATCAATCCATCAATGAGCGATTCAACAACCCGCGTCAACGAGCGCGAACGAGCCGAAGAGACCGAGGTCGAAGAGGAGACCAGCGAGGACGAACTCGTCTGTCCCGAGTGTGGCGGCCGGCTGGCCGCTGACAGTGAGCACGGCGAGACGGTCTGTACGGACTGTGGGCTGGTCGTCGAGACCGATGAGATCGACCGCGGTCCCGAGTGGCGTGCCTTCGACAGCGCCGAACGTGACCAGAAATCGCGTGTGGGCGCGCCGACGACGAACATGATGCACGACAAGGGCCTGTCGACCAACATCGGCTGGCAGAACAAGGACGCCTACGGCAACGCGCTGTCGAGCCGCCAGCGCCAGAAGATGCAGCGCCTGCGTACGTGGAACGAGCGCTTCCGCACCCGCGACTCCAAAGAGCGCAACCTGAAGCAGGCCCTCGGCGAGATCGACCGCATGGCGAGCGCGCTTGGCCTTCCAGATAGTGTGCGCGAGACCGCCTCGGTCATCTACCGCCGCGCGCTCGACGAGGACCTCCTCCCCGGGCGCTCCATCGAGGGCGTCTCGACCTCGGCGCTGTACGCGGCGGCCCGACAGGCAGGCACGCCACGCAGCCTCGACGAGATCGCCACCGTCTCCCGGGTCGGCAAGATGGAACTCACCCGGACCTACCGCTACGTGGTACGGGAGCTCGGGCTGGAGATTCAGCCGGCCGACCCCGCGAGCTACGTGCCGCGGTTCGCCTCGGACCTCGACCTCTCCGAGGAGGCCGAACGGCGTGCCAGACAGCTGCTCGAAACCGCCAAGGACGAGGGCATCATCAGCGGGAAGAGTCCCGTCGGGCTGGCCGCCGCCGCGGTCTATGCCGCCGCGCTGCTCACCAACGAGAAGGTCACACAGGGCGCAGTGAGCGAGGTCGCGGACATCTCAGAGGTCACCATTCGCAATCGCTACAAGGAGCTGCTCGAAGCCGAAGGCGACGTGATGGCCGCCTGACCGACGCGAACTTTTTTGTACTCTTCGCGTGTTGGGCGGTGACATGGACGAAGCAGCCGTCCAACTGTTGTGTCCGGAGTGTGCCAAACATTGGCGTGAGACGCCACGCGAACTTCCGGCGGACGGGTCGACGTTCCATTGTCCGAACTGTCACGCGAGCTACCGCATCAGCGAATTCATGAGGACTGACCGCGACCTCAACGCGTTCAAACAGCTCCAGTAGCCGGGCAGTCGGCGAGACGAACCTCAGTATCGTCGATGACAATTATTGCCGAGAACGGCGCTACTGGCGGCCCTTTTCGACTCCGTATGTTAACGAGGGTCAGGATACTACTAATACCCTCCAGTCACTAGGGGCAAGTGCCCATGAAAAAGCAGGAGCTTATCCACCTCCACGGCCTGCTTGCAGAGGTACGTAAACATCACGAAGCGCGGACGGGGAAATCCGCCGAGTACGAATCGTACGAATCGCTCGGCGTCCGCCCGACATCGATTCATCAGTCGAAAACCGACCACAAGGCTGCCGTTTTCGCACTCGCCGACGGTATTACCACCGATATGCGACGCACCGAAAGCGAGACGGTTCCGGCCGCGGCCGACTGAGACGGACGAAGACACAGTAGCGGTATTTTCCGGCCAGTAATTCCCGTAGTGCCGCGGCCGCTCACTCTTCGAGCAGCTCTTCGAACTCCGGCAGCAGCTCCTCCTCATCCTCCCCAGCGTCGCCCGCGTCGGTGGTGGTATCGTCGTCATCGCTCCCGTCCTCGGTCGCGTCGTCGCTTTCGAGGACCTCGATTTCGAGGACGTCGAGCGGGATGTTTTCGAGGCGCTGGCCGATCTCCTTGCGCGCGATGCGGGCGGCGTGTTCCTCGCGCTCAACGTTGAAGACGGTCATTTCGAGTTCGAGCGCGACAAGCGCCTCGTCGGCGACGATGAACGCCGGCTCCAACTCCTCGCCGGCGGGCGAGGTGCGCGACCCCATCTCGATTTCGACGTAGCTCAGGTCCGGGTTGAGCATTCCGCCGGTCTTCGAGATGGCGATGCGCACGGCCTCGTCGGGCGTCTCGACATCGTAGACGGGTACGGCGGCCTCGACGACGACTCGACAGTCCATGCGGTCCGTTCATCGGCTGTCAGTATCAACGTTGGGTCCGGCGGAGTCGAAAGGACCAACCACTGCCCACCCCTCCACCATACCGATGGAGACCGGCAGCATCGACGTCGATTCGGTGACGGGCGGCTTCGACTTGCAGGCCACGCTCGAAAGCGGCCAGACCTACGCGTGGCACCGCGCCGACGGACGGATGTACGACAAGCCGTCGGCCGTCGGCGGGGCGGCGTGGTACGTGACGGTGCTCCCGGCGACGGTCACCGGCGAGCGCGAGGTCATCCGTACACGGCAGGTCGACGGGCGACTCGACTGGGAGGCGACGACCGACGCGGCGGAGCTACTCACCCACTTACTGCGACTTGACGACGACCTTGACGCCATTCGCGAGTCGGTACCGAACGAACCGCTCATCGAACGGGCGTTCGACGCCTACAAGGGACTGCGCGTGGTCCGTGACCCACCCTTCGTCTCGCTCGTCTCGTTCATCTGCTCGGCACAGATGCGCGTGTCCCGCATCCACGGGATGCAGCGTACGCTCGCCCGCGAGTTCGGTTCGGCTGTCGAGTTCGACGGGGAGACCTACCACGCTTTCCCGACACCTGCGCAGTTGGCCGACGCCACCGAGGCGGAGCTGCGCGAGTGTTCGCTCGGCTACCGGGCACCGTACGTCGAACGGACCGCAGAGCTCGTCGCGGGCGGCGAGGCGCATCCGGAATCGGCCCGCGGGATGGCCTTCGAGGAGGCCCGCGAATACCTCAAGCAGTTCATGGGGGTCGGGAACAAGATCGCCGACTGCGTCCTGCTGTTCGCGCTCGAGTACCTCGAAGCCGTCCCGCTCGATACGTGGATACGAGGGGCGATTGGCGAGCACTACCCCGATTGTGACCGCGACTCGTATGCCGCTACCTCGCGGGCCATTCGCGAGCGTTTCGGCGGCGAGTTCGCGGGCTACGTCCAGACCTACGTGTTTCACTATCTGCGGGGCGGGACCGAGTAGCGCTCGCCCGAAGCGTTCGCTGCGGCCCAATCGCTTTTGTCGGTCGCACGAAAACCGACTCCGTGAACGACACTCGCGCACACGTGTTCGTCTCTGGTACCGTGCAGGGCGTCGCCTACCGTGCGAACACCCGCGACACCGCCCGCGAGGCGGGCGTCGATGGCTGGGTGAAGAATCTGGACGATGGTCGGGTCGAGGCGGTCTTCGAGGGCGACGACGAAAGCGTCGAGCGGCTGGTCGAGTGGTGTCACAGCGGCAGCCCCGCCGCCGAGGTCGAGAGCGTCGACGCCGAATACGGCGACCCCGAGGGCCTGTCGGGGTTCGAAGTTCGCCGGTAGCCCGGGTGCTTAATTCGCCGGCGGTCGATGCACTCCTATGATAGACACCGACCGGATGGCCGCCGTCGACGAGAACGCCGCAGCACTCGGCGTCCCTCGAAAACAGCTGATGGAATCGAGCGGCAACGCCGTCGCCGGTGCGGTTCGGGACCTCGCTGAACCGGGCGCGCGCGTGACAATCGTCGCCGGCCGGGGCAACAACGGTGGCGACGCGTTCGTCGCCGCGCGCTTCCTCGACGAGTACGATACCCGGACTCTCCTCCTCGGTCGCGCCGCAACCATCACGACCGACATCGCCCGCGAGAACTGGACGGCGCTCGAAGAAGGCGAGTACGATATCGTGGAACTGCGCGACTCGCGAACCCTCGACCTCGGCGACCCCGATATCGTCGTGGATGCGATGCTCGGCACGGGCATCACGGGCGACCTCCGCGAGCCGGAAGCCACGGCCGCGCGCGCGATGAACGACGCGGATGCGACCGTCCTCTCGGTCGACGTTCCTTCCGGTGTCGACGCGGACACTGGTGAGGGGACCCAGGGAGCGGTCGACGCCGACCACGTCGTCACCTTCCACGACATGAAACCCGGACTCGACGCGCTCGACAGTGATGTTCGGGTCGCCGACATCGGGATTCCACGGGCCGCCGAACGTTTCGTCGGTCCGGGTGACCTCGCCGTCGAGCGCGACCCGCACGGCGAGAAGGGCGATGCCGGGCGCGTGCTCGTCGTCGGTGGTGGTCCCTATACTGGTGCGCCGGCGCTCGCCGCGCAGGCGTCCCTCCGGGCGGGTGCGGACCTCGCGTTCGTCTCGGTGCCGCATCGGGTGTTCGAGCCGATTGCGGGCTACGCCGAGGACCTCATCGTCCAGCCCTACGACGCAGACCGACTCACCCCCGACGAGGTCGATGGACTGGTCGAGACGGCCACCGAGCACGACGACATCGTGGTGCTCGGGCCGGGTCTCGGCAGCGCCGACGAGACCCACGCGGCGGTCGAGGAGTTCCTGAGCGCGTTCGACGGTCGAGCGGTCGTCGATGCCGACGCGCTCGCCGCCGTTCCGGAGATCGAGACGGATGCGACGCTCGTCTGCACGCCGAATCGGAAGGAACTCGCCGCGATGGGTGGGCCGGATGTCAACAAGCTCCGCGAGCACGCCGACGAGATCGAGGACTTCGCCGCCGAGTTGGGCCACATCGTACTGGCGAAAGCCAAGGACGACGTGGTAACCGACGGCGAGCGAACGCGCATCTCCCGTACTGGGACGCCCGGTATGACCGTCGGCGGGACCGGTGACGTACTCGCCGGTATCACGGCCGCGCTGCTCGCAACACGAGAGCCGTTCGATGCGGCCAGCGTCGCGCCCTATGTCAACGGTCGGGCGGCCGAACGGCGTCCCGAGGACGGGCTGCTCGCCTCCGAACTGCTTGACGACATTCCGAACGCGATGCAGGGTGGACAATGAGCGACGACTCGGACCCCGAGTTGACCCACACCACCCCCGAAGGCGATGCAGAAATGGTCGACGTCGGCGCGAAATCCGACAGCGCTCGCCGGGCGGTCGCCCGTGGTGAGATTCACCTTCGGGAGTCGACGGTCGCAGCCATCCGCGAGGATGAAATCGAGAAAGGCGACGTCCTCACGACCGCGCGTCTCGGCACGATTCGGTCCGTCAAACACACGTGGGAGACGATTCCGCTCTGTCACCACATCCCGATTACGAACGTCGAGACCGACTTCGCCATCGGCGACGACCGGGTGACGCTGACGGTGGTCGTCGAGACCACCGGCAAGACTGGTTGCGAGATGGAGGCCCTTCAGGGCGTGACGACAGGGTTGAACACCGTCTGGGATATGACGAAAGCCGCCGAGAAGGACGAAAACGGCCAGTACCCCGACACCGAAATCGAGGGCGTTCGGGTGGTCGAGAAGGAAAAGCACGCACCCGAATGAGCGGAGGGAGCACTCCCGCCCGTCACACCTAACCGTTCGGCTGTCGAACGAATCCCGTGAATCTCGGAATCGATGACAAGGCTGCCCTCGTGACCGGTGGGAGCAAAGGCATCGGCAGGGCAATCGCCGAGCGACTCGCGGCGGAAGGTGCTCGCGTCGCAATCTGTGCCCGCGACGCCGACGAACTGGCTGCTGCCGCCGCGGACATCGACGGTGAGACCCTTGCTATCGAAGCCGACGTGACCGACGAGGCCGACGTCGAACGACTGATCGACGAGACCGCAGCAACGTTCGACACCATCGACATCCTCGTGAACAACGTCGGCACCACGGGAAGTTTCGCAAAACTCGATGCGGTCGCACAGGAGGAGTGGTATCATGTCATCGAGACGTCGCTGCTTTCGACGATGGCCGTCACCAAGGAAGCACTGCCACACCTCCGGGCGGACGACTGGGGGCGGATCGTGAACGTCGCCTCCGACGCCGGGGCGATGCCTCACGACAAGATGCCCCAGTACAACGCCGCGAAGGCGGGGATGATCAATCTCACGAAGAACCTCTCGAAGGCCTACGCCCCCGAGGGACTGCTCGTCAACGCTGTCGCACCACCGACGACACGAACGCCGCTCGTCGAGGGCATGTTCGAGGAGATGGCCGACGAACGCGACATCAGTACCGACGAGGCCGAACGGGCGTTTCTCGACGAAGAGAAGCCGTCACTCGCCTTCGACCGCGTTGCCGAACCCGAGGAAGTCGCCCCGGCCGTTGCCTTCCTCGCTTCCGACCTCGCCTCCTACGTCACCGGGGCGACCTACCGCATCGACGGCGGTGGCATTCCGAGCATCGACGTCTGACCCCGGAGTGCCGGTCAGGCCGACTCGGGAACCGGCAGGTCGCTCGCCTTGTTCCGGGACTGCTCGACGACCGCGGGGCGGGCCGCGAAGTCCACGAGGACCTGCTCGCCGTAGGAGACGTCCTCGACGCGGGCGTGGTCGTGAATCCACGACACCAGACTCATCGTCTCGTCGGTCATCGGCAGCACGAGGCGCTCGCGCTCGTACGCCGGAAGCTCGTCCTCGATGCGCGCCAGCAGCGT
The DNA here is from genome assembly GCA_964545755.1 of uncultured Halobacteriales archaeon. Taxonomy (GTDB): domain Archaea; phylum Halobacteriota; class Halobacteria; order Halobacteriales; family Halococcaceae; genus Halococcus. The sequence goes on from CAZJHA010000018.1 coordinate 15,722, forward strand.
TTCGACGTCGTCGCCGTTGGCGGCGCTCACGCTGACGGGGTTCGGCGCGAGCGCCGACAGCGCAGCGCGCTTTTCGGCCAACTCGTCGTCGTTCACGAGGTCGGTTTTATTGAGAACGGTGACGATGGGGGCCTCGTTGCGCTCGTAGAGCGTGTCGTGGGCGGTGACGAGCTTCTCACGCATCGCCTCGACCGACTCGCTCGCGTCCACGACCAGGAGAACGAGGTCGGCGCGGTAGACCGAATCGAGCGTCGACTTGAATGACTCGACCAGCCAGTGAGGCAGGTCGGCGATGAATCCCACCGTGTCGGTCACGAGGACAGGCCTGTCCATCGCCGCCCGGCGCGTGGTCGTCCCGAGCGTCGTGAACAGGCGGTTCTCGGACTCGGCCGTCGAATCGAGGTCCGGGTGGAGCCCCTCGTTCTCGTCGATGTCGACGTCGGCCGCGAGCTGGCGCAGCAGGGTCGACTTGCCGGCGTTGGTGTAGCCCGCCAGCGCCACGAGGTCGAACCCGGACTCGCGGCGCTGTTCGCGGCGGTGCTGTTCGGTCTCCTCTATCCCTTCGAGTTCGTCACGAATCGAGCTGATCTGTGCCTTGATGTCCTGCTCGCGCGATTCGTCGTACTCGCCGAGTCCCATGAACCCCGGGCGTTCGTCGCGCTTTGCGAGGCTCGTCTTCGCCTCCGCGCGCGGCAGTTCGTACCTGAGTTCGGCGAGTTCGACCTGCAACTGGGCCTTCTTGGTTTCGGCGCGCTGGCCGAAGATCTCCAGAATCAGCCGAAAGCGGTCCAACACTTCGGTGTCGCCCGGCAGACGTCCACCGAGGTTGTATATCTGGTAGGGACCGAGTCGGTTGTCGAAGATTACCGCCGCTGCCTCCTGCTCGCGGACGAGCGCCGCGAGTTCGTCGACCTTTCCCTCGCCGAGGTGGAGCGCGGCGTCCTCGGTTCTGGTCTGTGTGAGCGTGCCGACGACCGTGTGGCCGGCCGCCGCCGCGAGGTCGGCTATCTCGCCCGTGTCGGCGCTACCCGCATCGACCCGTTTTGCGATGATGACCTTCATGTGTGCTTCGACGCATGGCGTCGATCGGTCCGAACTACGGCAGCAACTCCCTTCAATCCCGGGTCCGATGTCGGCCGAACGATTGCCGACTCGCCGTTAGGTCCGTTCTTCGGGTGGAACGAACGGACCAACCGAGACCGTATAGCGGGCGATGGTGGCGAGCCTGAGCATGTAGCTGAGCAAGATCGCAAGCGGTAGCAACACGATGGCGATGGCGGCGCTGATGACCACGGGTAACAGCGGCTGGGCGACCGTCGCGCTCGGAACGGTCGTGTAGACGGTCGTGGCGTAGAACGCGACGAGCAGGATGGGAATTCCCAGATAGGCCAGTCGCCGTGAGAGCTGTGCGAGGTCCTGCTGGATGGCAATCGTCTTGAAGAACTGCCGGGCGACCGCGACCGCTTCCAGCAACTCCGCCATCGCGTCGAGTTCCTCGGTCGCCCGGTCGTCGTGTGTCCTGCGGATGGCGTCCGTTTCGGTGAGGCGCTGTGCGTAGGCCGGACCGAGGAGCGTCGAGACGACCGCCATCGTGTCCTCGGTGCCCCCGACTCCTTCGAGACGCTCGGCGTATGAGTGAATGCCCGAGAGATAATCGTCGATTTCTTCGGTCGTTTCCATATCACCACGTTCCTCCTCGAACGCCCGCGCTCGCTTGCCGAGCGTCTCGCCAATGAGTGCGAGAAACGCCGCCGGGTCGTTCGGGCTTGTCGCCCGCCCCGTGATGCCCTCGACCGTCCGCCGGAACTCGCGCGTGCCGTCGAGGCGGTCGGTGAGGTCGTTCACCGTCCCGAACACCCGCGAGAGTACCAGTTGGTTCACGGTGAGCGTAATCGTGACGAGCGAGAATATCCCGGAGACGACGCCACTACTGAACATCGATGAGACTGCACTCGCCGGCTGGAACGTGATAAGCCCGAGCTGTGTCAGCCAGAGCGTGATCAGAAAGCTCATCAGGACAAGCAGTGCCGAGACGAGCAGTCGATTACCGTCGATGAGAACCCATTTCGAGAGTTTGTTCATGGTTGTGTCTGTGGCTTAGACCAACGAATCGCTGGTAACCGTCGCGTTGCGTGTTTCGACGACCGTGCCGTTGACCGTGTTGACGGCAACGACGGTCGCGGACCCATCCGGCGGCAGGAGGACGGTAGCGGTCGATTG
>CAZJHA010000019.1:0-12557 GCA_964545755.1 uncultured Halobacteriales archaeon
CCGTCGTCGACGGCCTCGTCGGGCGCGATGAGGTCGGCGGTCGAGCCGTCGTACTGGTCGGCCATCTCGAAGCCGGGGTCCTCCAGGTCGCTGAGTTCCTCGGCGAGGTCCCGGGGGTCGACGATCTCGCCCGCGATGGCCGAGGCCGTAGCGACCTCCGGCGAGCAGAGATACACCGAGTCGTCCTCGATACCCGAGCGGCCCTCGAAGTTGCGGTTGAAGGTGCGCAGACTCACCGAATCGGAGGCGGGCACGTGGCCGATGCCGATACACGCGCCACAGGTTGCTTCCGAGAAGTTGACGCCGGCGGCCATCATCTCGGCGGTCCAGCCCTCACGGGCCAAGAGTTCCGAAGCCTGTTTCGAGCCGGGCGCGACGATCATCTCGGTGCGCTTGTCGACCTCGCGGCCTTCGAGCATCTTCGCGCCGGGCAGGATGTCTTCGTAGGCCCCGTTGGTACACGAGCCGATGATGACCTGGTCGACCTCCTCGCCGGCGACCTCGCTCACGGGCACCACGTTGTCGGGCATCGAGGGCTTGGCGATGAGCGGCTCCAGACTGCTGAGGTCGACGTCGATCTGGTCGTCGTAGTCGGCGTCCTCGTCCGGGCCGATCTCGACGTGTTCGTCGCCCCGGCCGAGGCGGTCGAGGAACTCCTGGGTACGGTCGTCGGTCGGGAAGATCGAGGTCGTGGCACCCAGTTCAGTGCCCATGTTGGTGATGGTCGTCCGCTCGGGCACCGAGAGGTTCTCGACACCGGGACCGGTGTATTCGAGGACCTTGCCGACGCCGCCCTTCACGGAGAGTTCGCCGAGCAGGTGGAGGATAACGTCCTTCGCGGTCGCCCACTCGGGAAGCTCGCCTTCGAGGCGGACGTTGACGACCTCGGGCATCTCGATGTAGTAGGGACCGCCGCCCATCGCAACGGCGACGTCCAGCCCACCGGAGCCGATGGCGAGTTCGCCCATCCCGCCGGGAGTCGGGGTGTGGCTGTCGGAACCGAGCATCGTCTTACCCGGTGCGGCGAAGCGCTCCTTGTGGACCTGGTGACAGATGCCGTTGCCCGGCCGGGAGAAGTGTGCGCCGAAGGTGCCGGCCGCGCTCCTGAGAAAGCGGTGGTCGTCGGAGTTCTTGAAATCGAATTGGTAGGTCTGGTGGTCACAGTACTGAGCGGCGAGCTCGGTCTGGACCTCGTCCATTCCCAGTGCCTCGAACTGGAGCCAGACCAGCGTGCCAGTCGTGTCCTGTGTAAGCACTTGGTCGATGTCGATACCGATCTCCTCGCCGGTTTCGAGTTCCCCCTCGACGAGGTGGTCATCGAGGATCTTCTCGGTCAGCGTGTTTCCCATAGCACCGAACACTCGGCCACCCATCGGTATAAATCCCCCGCGTTTCGCACGAAAGACCGTCACACAGCGCAAATGTTGCCATTTCGGGTGGGCGAGAGCATCAAACGAGAGTCCGGTTATTGCTGGGCGGTGGCGCGCGATGAATCCGGCCGCAGGCCGGAGAACGCGCGAGGTCTGCACGAACGAAATGAGTGCAGGCTCGTCAGAACTGCGTTCTGACGGTGGATGAGCGAAGCGACCAATGGGAGCGAGCGAATCGGCTGGGAGGGTGTGGCTTGCGGTTCGATACGCATTTACTCGCGGCTGGAAAGCAGGGGTATGTACGAGAGCGGTTCGTTCGTCGCCGAGCAGCTCACGCCCGTGGCGAACGAGCAAATCCAGCCAAATGGCGTCGACCTCACCCTCGATGCCGTCTTCGCACAGCGAGAGGCCGGTCGCATCGGCGTCGATGGCAAGACGGTCGGGGAGCGCCGGGAACTAGACACGGACGAGTCAGGGAGCTATTCGCTCGCTCCCGGTAGCTATATCGCGCGTTACGGCGAGCGAATCAGCATCCCCGACGACCACGTGGGGTTCGTCTACCCGCGCTCGTCGCTCATGCGCAACTCGTGTATGCTCCATACGGCCGTCTGGGACGCGGGCTACGAGGGCCGCGGCGAGGGTCTCTTGGAGGTCCACCACGACATCGAACTCGAACGTGGGGCGCGAATCGCGCAGTTCGTGCTCGCCGACGCCACACACGAGAGAACCTACGCCGGAAGCTATCAGGGCGAGAACATCGAGTAGCTTAGTTGTCGGTGTCGCTCTGTAGCTCTTCGAGTTCGGCCTCGACCTCGGAGTCGGTCTCCTCGCCGCCGGAATCGGCCCCGCCGTCGGCGGCACTCGTCTCGGTCTCGGTGCTCTCGTCGGTCGATTCGTCCGCTGACTCTTCAGTGGTTCCCTCGCCCATCTCGGCTTGCAGGGTTTCGAGTTCGGCATCGACCTCACTGTCGGTGCTCAGTGATTCGAGTTCGCGGTCGAGGCTGTCCTTATCCGAGAGGGCGTCCTCGAACGCGCCCGACTCTTCAAGTTCGTCCATCGCCTCCGCCCGGGCCTCCATGTCCTCGGTGCGCTCGTTGGCGCGCTCAATCGACCGGCCCACGTCCTCCATCTCGTCGCCCGCACCGGTCATCGCCTCCGAGACCCTGGTACTGGCTTCTGCGGCCTCGTAGCGCGCTTTCATCGTCTCCTTCTGGGTGCGGAACTCCTCGATGCGCCCCTGTAAGGTGTTTTTCTTCTCGACGAGGTTGTCCTGCGTGTCCTGGAGGTCGGCGATCTGGCCCTCCAGGTCCTCGATTTGGGTCATCTTCTGCTTTTTCTTTTCGAGGGCTTGGCGGGCGAGGTCTTCCCTATCCTGCCGCACCGCCTCGCGGGCCTGTTCGTTGTGTTTCTCGACGTTTTCCTCCAGCCGGCGCTTCTGGATTTCGAGGCGTTTCTTCTGGGTCGTGAGGTCCGCAATTCCCCCTTTGACGTCCTGGAGCTGGTCGCGCAGCTGTTCGTAGGAGTAATCGAGCTGCTCGCTCGGGTCCTCGGCGTTGTTGAGGATGGCGTTCAGCCGCGACCGGACGACGTACGACGCGCGCGAGAGGATTCCCATGTCGGTCACTAGCGCTCCGCCATCTTAAAACACCTTCCACGCCAACAGCGGGCGATGGACGTCGTACTTCCCGGCGGCCGTGACGTTCGTGGCACGCTCGACGAACCGGACGACAGCGCCGCACAGACTGACGAAATCGTCGCCGCGTGTCCACCCCACCCCCAGCAGGGCGGCACGCGCTCGGATCAACGGCTCACGGCCGTCAGCGACGCACTTCGTGAGCAGGGCATCGCTTGCGTGCGCTTCGATTATGGAGAGTGGGACGAGGGCCGTGGCGAACAGGAAGACGTGAAAAATGCCATCCAGTGGGCGCGCGATCGTTACGAGAGGGTAGGCCTGTTCGGCTTCAGTTTCGGCGCGACGATGGCGCTGTGTGCGGCCGCCGACAGCGAGGTGTGGGCGGTGTGCGCGCTCGCACCCGACAGCGGTCGGGAGGGTGCGGACGCGGTGGCCGCACTCGACGGTATCGACGCACCAGCGAAAATCCTGTATGCCGAGCGCGATTCGACGGCCGACTGGGAGCCGGTGGTCGAGTGCGCCCGCGAACGCGACATGGACACCGAAGGACTGTCGGCCGACCACTTCTTTCTCGGCCAGTCCGGAAAGGTCGCCGAGCGGGTCGCGGCGTTTTTCGATGGGTCTCGGTGAGGCGGGCACCGCTCGCTCCGAAACGTCTTTCCCTACCGCTTGCTCACCGTTGCTATGCCGACCGATTCGGGTCCCGATTTGGGACCGAAGTTCGTCTTCGTCACCGGGGGTGTAATGTCCGGTCTCGGGAAGGGAATCACCGCTGCGAGCACAGGGAGATTGCTCGAAAACGCCGGTTTCGACGTCACGGCAGTGAAGATCGACCCGTATCTCAACGTCGATGCCGGGACGATGAACCCCTACCAGCACGGCGAGGTCTACGTCCTGAAAGACGGCGGCGAGGTCGACCTCGACCTCGGCAACTACGAGCGCTTCCTCGATGCGGACATGACCTTCGATCAGAATATAACCACGGGAAAGCTCTACAAGAACGTCATCGAGAAGGAACGTGCCGGTGACTACCTCGGGAAGACGGTCCAGATCATCCCGCACATCACCGACGACATCAAGCGGCGAATCCGGGAGGCTGCGGCGGGCCACGACGTCTGTCTCATCGAGGTCGGCGGCACGGTGGGCGACATCGAGGGTGGGCCGTACTACGAGGCAATCCGGCAGTTCGCCCACGAGGAGCGCGAGGAAGACGTCCTGCTCGCCCACGTCACCCTCGTCCCCTACTCGAAAAACGGCGAACAGAAGACCAAACCCACCCAACATAGCGTGAAGGAACTCCGGTCAATCGGGTTGCAGCCGGACATCGTGGTCGGGCGGTGTGAGGACGAACTCGACGCCGACACCAAGGAGAAGATCGCACTCTTCTGTGACGTCCCCACCGAGGCAGTCTTTTCGAATCCAGATGTAGAAGACATCTATCACGTGCCGCTGATGGTCGAGGAGGAGGGTCTCGACGAGTACGTGATGCATAGGTTAGAAATCGCGGATACGGCCCGGCCCGAATCCGAGCGCGCGAGTCAGTGGCGCGACATCGTGACCCGCGAACAATCAGGAACGGTGACCGTGGCACTCGTTGGCAAATACGCCCTCGAAGACGCCTACCTCTCGATTCACGAGGCGCTCAAACACGCGGGTCTCGAACACGGTATCGAGGTCGATGTGCTCTGGGTCGACGCTGAGGAGATGGCCAACGCCCACAAGCGCCGACTCAAGGAGGCCGACGGCATCGTCGTGCCGGGCGGGTTCGGGACCCGAGGCACGGGCGAGAAGATCGCCGCCGCGCGCTACGCCCGCGAGAACGACGTTCCCTTTTTGGGGCTCTGTCTCGGCTTCCAGATGGCCGTCATCGAATACGCCAGAAACGTCTGCGGGCTTGCAGGCGCGCACTCGACGGAGATGGAATCCGACACGCCTCATCCCGTCATCGGCCTGCTGCCCGAGCAGTACGACGTCGAGAACCTCGGCGGGACGATGCGTCTCGGGGCCCACGAGACTGCCATCCAAAGTGGGACGCTCGCGGCGAACCTCTACGGTGAGAGCTGTACCGAGCGCCACCGCCACCGCTACGAGGTCAACCCCGAATACATCGACGAACTGGAAACCGCCGGATTGACTTTCTCGGGCCGCGCGAACAATCGGATGGAAATCCTCGAACTCACCGACCATCCGTTCTTCTTCGGCACGCAGTTCCATCCGGAATTTCGGTCGCGCCCCGGCCGGGCAAGTCCGCCGTTCGTGGGCTTTCTCGACGCCGCAATCGACGAACGAGAGCAACGGGTCAACGAGGTGGAAGCCTGATGGTCGACACAGATGACTTCATCGACGAGGCCGTCGCCGAAATCGACGAGCAGGTCGGCGATTCCAGTGCTGTGATCGCGCTGTCGGGCGGCGTGGATTCGTCGGTGGCGGCCGCGCTCGCCTACGAGGCACTCGGCGACCGACTGACCCCGGTGTACGTCGATACCGGACTGATGCGCAAGGGTGAGACCGAACAGGTCGAAGAGACCTTTTCGTACATGGATAGCCTCCGCATCGTCGACGCTCACGAACGGTTTCTCGATGAGCTTTCCGGGGTGACGGACCCCGAGGAGAAACGTGCGGTCGTCGGCGAGCGCTTCATCCGCGAGTTCGAGCGCGAGGCCCGCGAGGCCGAGGCGGAGTACCTCGTACAGGGCACCATCTACCCCGACCGCATCGAGAGCGAGGGTGGAATCAAATCCCACCACAACGTCGGTGGCTTGCCCGAGGTCGTCGACTTTTCGGGCATCGTCGAACCCGTGCGCGACCTCTACAAGGACGAAGTGCGCGAGGTCGCCCGCGCGCTCGACCTCGACGAACTGGTCGCAGAACGGATGCCGTTTCCCGGTCCCGGTCTTGCAGTGCGGGTGCTCGGCGAAGTAACGGATGAAAAGCTCCGCGTGGCGCGCGAGGCGACCCACATCGTCGAAGAGGAACTCGAAGAATACGACCCGTGGCAGGCGCTCGCGGCGGTCATCGGCAAGGCCACCGGCGTGAAGGGCGATAACCGCGTCCACGGCTGGGTGGTCTCGGTGCGGGCGGTCGAGTCACGCGACGGGATGACCGCCCGTGCGCAGGAACTCGACTGGGCAACCCTCCAGCGCCTCCAGAGTCGGATTACGGGGTCGTTGGAGAACGTCTCGCGCGTGGTGTACGACGTCACGCACAAACCGCCCGCGACAATCGAGTACGAATGAGCAAAGCTGTGCTCGCCGGCCCGGATACCGACGGACTGGGCAACGCACTCGAAGCCGAGGGGATGGACGTCGCGCGCGTCAATGGCATCGCCGACGGCTCGGCGCTCGAAGACGCCGGCATCCATGAGACCGAGCTATACGTGCTCACCGACGTCGGGCAGGCGACCTCGATTCCAGTCGCCGTCGATCTCGTCGATGAGATTCGCGTGGTCGTCTATGCGCGCGAGTCGCTGCCCGAGTTCGCCAAGGGACAGGCCGACCTACTGCTCGACCCCGCTCTCTTCGACGCCGAGACGGTCGCCGAGGAACTCACCGAAACGACGCGATGACCTCCTCTGTGCTCGCCTCGCCCGCGACACAGCGCTCGTTGTAGGTTTCCATGAACTCGCGGGCGGCGTCGATGGCGCTGCCACGGCCCTCGATACCCTCACGAACCGGTCCGGTCGCCTCACGGTCGGCGTCGATGACGTTGAGTCGCCAGACGTCCTGGTCCGTATCCGTCGTATTGGTCGCCGGCTGGAGGTGAACCTCGACGTCGTTGTGTTCGTACCGAATCGGCTGCTGTGGGTTGTACTGGCCGGCCTGTGCGTCGGGTTCGGGTTGCTGCCAGCGTCAGGGAGGTCGTCGCGGGTGCTCATGCGACCGATTGGTGCCGTATCGGTAAAATCTCTCAGTTAGCGGCGAGGTCGGCGAGGCGCTCGTCGCCATCCCGAACGAAGGGCACGCCGTGGCCCATCCCGAGCGCGTCGAAGGCCGGCGCACGCTCGGCGAGCGACCGCACGCTTGCCTCGGCCTCGTCGGTATCGTAGCTCACGAGCCACGGTGAGGTCGTGAGCGCGCCGCCACCCTCGAAGACGAGGTCGCCGAGAAAGCCCACGGATTGCTCTTCGCTCACGAAGGCGGTGTGACCGGGCGTGTGCCCCGGCGTGTGGTAGGCCGTGAACGAACCCACCTGCTCGCCGTCGGCAATCGGTTCGACAGGCGAGTTCGGCGAGCGTACGAACGGTTTCGTCACGCGCTGGAGCAACCCTTTGTGAGTGGAGAGGGCCGGGTGACGCTCGCCAGTCAGGATGGCCGCATCGGCCGCGCCCGCACGGACCGTCGCATCGAGGTCCGGAATCCGGGCGAGCGCACCGGCGTGATCGAAGTCGTAGTGAGTCAGGAGGACTTGCTCAACGTCCGCGACCGCGTGGCCGGCGTCTTCGATTTCGTTTTCGATGGCGCGAGCATCGAACGGCGTGCCGGCATCGACGAGCGTGAGCACGTCGTCTTCGACGAGATAGGCGTTCACGCCGGTCAACTCGAACCAATGGATGCCGTCGGCGAGTTCGGCTGCCATGGTGGAGCGACGGCCGGCGGAAGGAAAGCGTCGGCGGTCGGCGGTTCAGAACGGCAGCCGTGCACGCAGAAAGCTCGACGCCGTGCGGGAGATCGAGGGTCGCCGAATGGCGCGCATCTCCTCGTCGGTGAGCGCGAAATCGAAGATCTGGAGGTTGGCCTCTAAGTGTTCTGGACTCGTCGATTTCGGGATTGTCGTAACGTTGTCCTGTTGGACCAGCCAGCGAAGCGCGACCTGTGCGGGCGTCTTCTCGTAGCGTGCGCCGATCTCGTCGAGGAGGTCGTCGTTCACCGCACCGCCGTGGGCCAGCGGGCTGTAGGCCGTCAGCATGACATCATGTATTTGACAGTAATCGAGCAGCGGCGTCTGGTCCCAGAAGGGATGATACTGGACTTGGTCGGCGAGGATCGGCGCGTTCGCGTGCTCGCGGGCGGCGTAGAGGCGCGAAACACCGAAGTTCGAGACGCCGATGTGTGTGACGAGTCCCTCCTCGACGAGGTCGTCCATTGCGGCGATGGTCTCTTCGAGGGCGGTCCGGGTGTTCGGCTGGTGGATGAGCAGGAGGTCCACGTAGTCGGTTTCGAGCTTGTGGAGGCTCTCGCGGGTCGAGGCGAGTACCGAATCGTGGTCGCGGTTCGACGAGCCGAGTTTCGTCGTCACGAACAGATCCTCCCGGGCGACGTCGGATTCGGCGATGGCCGCGCCGACCTGCCGCTCGTTGCCGTAGGCTTGGGCGGTGTCGATGCGGCGATAGCCGAGGTCGAGGGCAGTCGCCACGGCCCGCCGGCAGGTCGGTCCCCGCATACGCCACGTGCCGAGACCGAGCGCCGGAACTTCGACGTCCTGAACGGTGACGTACTCCATGGGACAGGCCTGTCCGGCAGGCGTTTAACCTCCCTGCCTTCGACAGCGCCGAAAGGGCTACTTCGCTCGCGCCCGCCTCGTGAGTGTGCTCGACACCTATCCCGATCTCGACCCCGGTGAGGGCGAAGCCCTGACCGAAGAGCTGTTCGTGAGTGACGACGTGCTCGTGAAGGCGTTCGTGCTCGGTCCCGGCGCGACAATCGAACCCCACGAACACGACGGGGCGACCAACGTCTTCCACGTCCTCGAAGGAACGGTCGTCGTGACCCGCGACGACGAGGAAGAGACGGTCGCCGCACCGGGCGTCGTGCCCAACGAGCGCGGTGCGGTCCACGGTGCGCGCAACGAGGGTGAGCAGAAGGCGGTGCTCACCGCCAGCCTCTGTCCACTGCCGTTGTAGCTACTCCATCGAGTCCTCGACGGTCTCGTCCACCTCGTCGGCATCAGCGCCGTCGTTCGCTTCGCGGCCGGCGAGACCGACGAGATGGCCGGCCTCCTCGGTGATGATGTCCGCGCCGAGGCGGGCGGCGTCCTCGCTGCCCGGCAGACAGAAGATGGGCACGCCGTCGGCGACGCCCCCGGTGGCGCGGGTGGCGACGACGCGCGTGCCGATGGTCTCGCGCGAGCGGGCGCGGAAGAGTTCGCCGAAACCGGGGAGTTCCTTCGAAAACAGCGGCCGAACCGCCTCGATGGTCACGTCGTCGGGCGTGACGCCTGTGCCACCGGTGGTGACGACGCAGTCGACGTCATCGCGGCTTGCGAGCGTATCGACCGTTGCCTGCACCTCGTCGTACTCGTCGGGGATGAGTTCGCGCGTGATCACCTCGTCGTCGCCCTCGACGGCCGCCGCGATGGCGTCGCCCGCCGGGTCGTCTTCGAGCGTCCGCGAGGTCGAGACCGTGACGACGGCGACCCCGACCGGACCGAAGTCGTGCTCGTGGGCGTGGACCGCCTCGTCTCCGTCGTGTGACTCGCTCATGAGATGGTTCCGGTCGCCGAGAACAAAAACTCCCCATGCTTTTGGTCGTCCCACTCCTCCGATGGGTATGTGGGAGAGGACGCGAGCGACCGCCGGGGGCGGGCCGCCATGAGCGACGAGTACGTCCACGACACGGAGAGCTTCGACGACCGACCCCGAAGCGAGTACGACGCGGTCGCCGCCCGCGCCGACGAACGCGAGTTCGACTGGCGCGGCTGGGTGCTCGTCGGCGTCATCGTCGTCGCCTTTCTGGTCGTGCCGAGCATCATCCTCGCGCTGCCGTACGCCGGCGGCACGCTCGCCGCGCTCGGGCTGACGTGGCGCGATACGTTCCTCGTGCTCCCGCTCGCGCCCGCGCTCGCGCTCGGCATCGCGGCCATCTGGGCAACCGCACGCGCCTGAACCCTCATATGTGGAAGCACCTCATCCACCCAACCGCTGCCGGTTGGCGCGCGGGAGCACGCCGAAGGCGTGTGACTCGCGCGAGGTCTGGCGAGCACCAGCGAGTGCAGGCTCGTCAGAGCAAAGTTCTGACGGTGGATGACTGAGCGAACGGAATGAGCGAGGGAGCGGCTGGGGAGGTGTGTGGACTGCAGTTCTCGTTTGTGTCGACGTCAGGCTATCCCGATAGCGACGGGACCGATCACTCCACAGGCACTTCGACGAGCGCCATCTCCTCACGCGGCACGACGCGTTCCAGTACCTCGTCCAGTTCGTCCCAGCTCCCCGGTCGGTGGGCCTCGATGCCGAAGCTCTCGGCGAACGCCGTAAATTCGGGGTTCGTGAGCTGCGTGCCGGTGTGCTCGCCGCGGTGCTCGGCCTGTTTTTCGGAGATGAGACCGTAGTCGTCGTCGTTGAACAGCAAAATCGTGAATCCACAGCCGAGTCGAGTGGCGGTCTCGATCTCGGCGGCGTTCATCAGGAAGCCGCCGTCGCCGGTGGCGGCCACCACGTTCGAATCGACCGCGAGGTCGGCGGCCACCGCGCCGGGCACCGAAATCCCCATCGTCGCCAAGCCATTGGAGATGATGCAGGTGTTCGGCTCGTAGGTGGGGAAGTTCTGGGCGATGGCCATCTTGTGGCTGCCGGTATCCGAGATGAGGACGTCCTCGTCGGCCATCGCGTCCCGAAGGAGCGGGAGCGTGCGGCGGACGGAGAAGTTCGCGCCCGTTTCGGGCCGGCGGGTCACGTCCGCGAGAATCGACTCGCGGAGGTCGCCGTACCACTCCGGGTCGGTAGTGATGGTCGTTCCTTCCTGCTGAATCGCACGCAAACTCGCCGAGACATCGGCGACGACCTCGACCTGCGGGTTGTAGTGGGCGTAGACCTCCGCCGGCTCGAAATCGAGATGGATGATGCGCTTTTGCTGGTGGGGGTTCCAGTTCTCGGGGTCGTGTTCGGCGATGTCGTAGCCGACGGCGAGCACCACGTCCGCGCGCTCGATGGCGCTTGCGGCCTGTTCGTCGCTACCGGAATCGAGCGTCAGTAGCGAATGGTCGTCGGCGTCCGAGACCGCACCCTTGCCCATGTAGGTTCCAACTACCGGAATGTCCGTCTGCTCGACAAAGGAACGCAGCCGTTCGGCCGAGCGGGTACGGATGCCGCCGTTGCCCGCCAGCACGACTGGCCGGTCGGCGTCGGCGAGCAGCGCCGCGGCGCGCTCGACGGCTTTCCCGTCGGGGCTGGGCCGGCGCACCCGGTTGCGTGGAGGCAGCGGCCGGTGCTCGGTTTCCGCGGCCGCGACGTCCTCGGGAAATTCGAGGTGGGTAGCCCCCGGCTTCTCGTGTTCGGCGAGTTTGAACGCCTTCCTCACTGATTCGTTGACGATCTCCGGCTCCGATATCTGCGTGTTCCACGTCGTGATCGGTTCGAATAGCCCGACGACATCGAGGTTCTGGTGGCTCTCCTTGTGCAGGCGTTCGAGACCACCCTGTCCGGTGATGGCGACGACCGGACTCTTATCGAGCTGGGCGTCGGCGACCCCAGTCAGGAGGTTCGTCGCGCCCGGCCCCAGCGTGCTGAGACAGACGCCGGCATCGCCGGTGAGCCGGCCGTGGACATCGGCCATGAAGGCCGCGCCCTGTTCGTGGCGGACGGGAACGAACTCGATAGTCGAATCGCGCAGCGAAAAGAGGATGTCCTCCAGCTCCTCGCCCGGCAGGCCGAAGACGTACTCGACGCCCTCGACTTCGAGGCTCTCGACGAGCAGGTCGGCGGCGTTCATGCCCGGTCGACGCGTCGGGCGTACAAGATTCTGCCGGAGTGCATACCCCAACCGACGGCCGGTCGCATTAGTAAACAAAATATAAAAGTTTAGCCGCCACTAATTGATGGTGTGTCGAACGACGTCGTGCAGAACCATCACACGCCGACCCGCGTTCGGCTGTCGGGAGAGTGAGCCGAGCGTGACGGAGTGGGTGGAGATCGTGGTGATCGCGTTCGTCGCGCAGCTGACGGTACTGCCGGGCGAGAAGGTCCAGTACATCATCGCCGGTCTCTCGACGCGGTACCGACCGTGGCTCGTCGTCAGCGCCGCCGGACTGGCGTTCGCGGGCTGGACCGCCGTCGAAATCCTCGCCGGGCGGGCGCTCCAGACGGCGCTCTCGCCGACGATCCTCGACGCGCTGACGGGGTGTCTGTTCCTCCTGTTCGCCGTATTGCTGTACCGGTCGACCCCCGACCGGGAGGAGAGTCCCGAAGCGGTCGCCCGAGAGACCGACGGCGGCGTCGCGGGTCTCGCGCCGACAATCGACGCGCCGACGGTGTTCGGACGCGACCTCTCGGACTCGCTCGGCGGGTTCGTCCCGATATTCCTGCTGATGGCCGCCGGCGAGTTCGGGGACAAGACTCAGCTCGTGACTATCGGTCTCGCCGCCCAGTACGGCGCGACGTCGGCCATCTGGGTCGGCGAGATGCTCGCCATCATCCCGGTGAGTCTGGCGAACGCCTTCTTCTTCCATCGGTTCTCCCACCGTGTCGATCTCCAGAAGGCCCATCTCGTCGGCGTGGCGCTGTTCGCGTTCTTCGCGCTCGATACGTTCCTTGCGGTGTTCACGGGGTTCTCGGTCTGGGGGACGTTCGTCGGGACCGTCTCATCCGCCGTCGGGGAACTCCTCTGAGCCGGTTGTGCTCCCAG
>CAZJHA010000019.1:12657-17826 GCA_964545755.1 uncultured Halobacteriales archaeon
CTACCACCGACGAACTCGCCGACTTCGTGGAATCGGTCGCCTACGACGACCTCTCGGAGGACGTGCGCGAGGAGTTGAAAAAACGCGTGCTCGATTCGGTGGGTATCGCGGTCGGCGCGCTCGGAGCCGACGCCACCGAGAGCGTCCGCGAGACGGTCGAAGAAACTGCTGGCAGCGATGCGGCCCGCCTCTGGGGGTCGAACGGGCGCGCCAGCCCGACCGGCGCGGCCATGTACAACACCTCGCTGACGCGGTATCTCGACTTCATGGACTCGTTTCTCGCACCGGGCGAGACGCCCCATCCGAGCGACAACATCGGGAGTCTCATCGCCGCCGGCGAACACACCGACGCCACGGGCGAAGACCTCATCGAAGCGGTGGGAACGAGCTACGAGATACAGGGCGAACTCGCATGGAACGCACCCGTCCGCGACCGTGGCTACGACCACGTGACCCACACAGTCATCTCGGCGGCCGCCGGCACGGGAAAGGTCCTGGGACTCGACCACGAACAGCTCAGAAACGCCATCGGCATCGCCGGCACCGCCCACAACGCACTCCGAGTCACCCGCACCGGGGGAATCAACGAATGGAAGGGGATTGCGAGCGCGAACGCCGCCCGAAACGCCGTCTATTCGGCGCTGCTCGCTTCGAACGGCATGGAAGGCCCGGTCGACCTCTTCGAGGGCCAGAAGGGCTGGAAACAGGTAATCTCGGGGGACTTTACGGTGGACCTCGATTCGTCCTGTGAGCGCGTGTTCGATACGATGACCAAGCGGTACGTCGCCGAGACCTACGCCCAGTCGGCGGTCGAAGGCGTCATCGAACTCGCCGAGGATGCCGACATCGACCCCGACCAAGTGAACTCCATCCATCTCGACACCTTCCACGGCGCGAAGCTCATCATCGGCGGCGGCGAGGGAAGTCGGTATGAAGTGGAGACCAAGGCCCAAGCCGACCATTCCCTTCCATATATGCTTGCAGCCGCGCTCATCGACCGCGAGATGACCAACGACGCCTACGACCCCGAACGCATCCAGCGGGACGATGTCCAGGAACTGCTCCGGAAGGTCGACGTCGAGGAGGACGACGAACTCACCGACCGATTCGAGGATGGAGAGATGCCCGCCGTCATCGACATCGCGCTCGCCGACGACTCGACCCGGCACATCGAGAAGGACGCCTTCAACGGCCATCCGACGAACCCGATGACGTGGGAACAGGTCGAGGAGAAGTTCACCACGATGACGGCGGAACGCTACGACGAGGACCACAGGCAAGAGATCGTCGACGTGGTCGAGAACCTGGAAGACCACGACGTGGCCGACCTCACCGAACTGCTCGACTGAGCGGACGTCGGTCGCCCGAACGATGCCGGCCGGCGGGCTGACGTGCCCGGACGTATCAGCGGCTTGAATTGGCCGGGCTGGCGCTTTTGCCCGTTCCGCGAGTCAGTACTGTGTTGGACACCGAGCAATCGGTATCGCGCAACCGTCGAAGGAGAGCCACATATGGTAGAATGGAGCGAACACGAGCCGCCTGAGGAGGAGTATCGACGCCTCGATGCGGACGGACAGCTCGACGGCGACGCCCCAGCGTTCGACGACGAGGAGCTGCTGGGGATGTATCGGACGATGGTCGCCACCCGGACGCTCGAAGACAAGATGTTGAACATGCAGCGAAGCGGCGAGGCGAGCCTCGTCGCGCGCTCGCGTGGCGAGGAGGCGACTCCGTTGGGATGTGCGGCCGCACTCGAACCCGACGATTGGGTGTTCTACACCTATCGGCAAAATCCCGCACTGCTGTACTGGGGGTACCCGATGGAGCAGGTCATCGCTGGCACGATGGGGTTTGAACCCGAAACGATAGCCGAACATCTCGACACGCCGGACCCGGACGTGAACTTCTCGCCGGATTACACCCCGGTCGGAGTGAACACCACCAACGCCGTCGGGATGGCGATGGCCGACAAGTTCGAGGACAACGATACCGTCACGATGGTGTTCGTGGGGGATGGCTCGACCAGTGAAGGGTCCTTCCACGACGCGATGAACTTCGCCGGGGTGTTCGAACCCCCCGTAGTAATCGTCTGTCAGAACAACCAGTGGGCGATATCCGAACCCTCACACCGCCAGACCGGGGCCGAAACGTTCGCCAAGAAAGGCGAGGCCTACGGGGTGCCCCACGAGCGCGTCGACGGCAACGACGTCTTTGCGGTGCGCGAGAAAGCCGAAGAGGCCGTCGAGCGCGCCCGCAACGGGGGTGGCCCGACGTTCATCGAATGTGTCACCTACCGAATGGAAGAGCACAACACCTCGGACAACCCCGACGTCTATCGGGACCCCGACGAACAGCGCGACGAGTGGGAGGAGAAGGACCCACTCGACCGCTACGAGACCTACCTCCGCGAGACGGGCGTGCTCGACGACGACCTCGCGGAGGACGTACAGGACGAAATCGACGAACAGGTCTCAGAGGCCGTGGAGGCGGCCCGGAACGTGCCCGATTCCGAACCCGAACGGATGTTCGACCACCAGCTCCACGACACGCCGTGGAAGCACGCCCACCAGCGCGCGGAGCTCGAACGCGAACAGAACGGCGAGAACCCCTTTACTGATTTCGACGGGGAGGGGTTCGATGAGTGAAACCTATCCAGCCCCGGCATCCGAGCGCGATGCGGACGGCGAGACCGAGGACGTCGACCTCGTCACTGCTGTGAACCACACCCTCCACCAGGAGATGGGCCGCGACGAAACGGTTCGCCTCATGGGTTACGACATCGGTCCCATCGGCGGGGTCTATCGCGCGACCGAGGGCCTCTTAGAGGAGTACGGTGACGAGCGCGTCATCGACACACCCCTCTCGGAGAACGGCATCATCGGCACGGCAGTAGGGATGGCGATGGCCGGCGAGCGCGTGGTGCCCGAAATTCAGTTCATGGGCTTTTCCTACCCCGCGTTCGGCCAGATCATGTACGCGCTCGTGAAGATGTACGACCGCACGGGCGGGGATGCCGAGATTCCGTTGACAGTGCGGATGGCCTACGGCGGCGGCGTGAAGGCGCTCGAATACCATCAGGAGTCGACCGAGACGTACTACCTCCACACCCCCGGTGTCCGTGTCGTCTGTCCGAGCACGCCCTATCAGGCGAAGGGACTGCTCGCGGCGAGCATCCGCCACGACGACCCCGTGTTGTTCATGGAACCCAAAAAGATCTATCGCGGCGGCGAGCAGTCCGTGCCGACCGACGAATACACCCTGCCGTTGGACGAAGCCCGAGTGGTCCGCGAGGGTGAGGACGTCACGGTGCTGACGTGGGGAGCGATGGTGCGCCACGCGGTCGCGGCGGGCGACGCGGTGGACGCGAGCGTCGAAGTCGTCGATATCCGCTCGCTGTCGCCGCTGGACGTCGACACGGTACTGGAATCGGTGAAGAAGACGGGGAGATGCGTCGTGGTTCATGAGGCGCGGCGGACGCTCGGGTTGGGCGCGGAGCTATCGGCGCTCGTCAACGAGTACGCTCTCGACAGGCTGAAGGCTCCGGTAAAGCGGGCGACCGGTTACGACGTGCATTTCCCGAGTCACGACATCGAGGACGACTACCTGCCCGACGAGGAGCGCGCCCGGCATGCCATCGAGGCGGTGATGAACTATGAGTTCTGAGCACACCACGCAAGCGACGGAGCATCGTGCGGCGAACGGTCACGGCCAGTGGAGTGGGCCATGAGCTACGAGTTCGAACTCCCCGACCCCGGCGAGGGACTGACCGAGGCCGAAATCACCGAGTGGCACGTCGAGGAAGGCGACGAAGTCGAAGAAGACGACGTGCTCGGCGAGGTCGAAACCGACAAGGCCGTCACCGAAATCCCGTCGCCGGTTTCGGGCACGGTCCAGGAACTCGCCGCCGAGGTGGGCGAGACGGTCGATGTCGGGACGGTCATCGTCGTCTTCGACACCGGCGAGGGGGACGAGGACGAAGAGACCGAAGAGCCGGAAGAAACCGAAGAATCGGCCGAGGAAGCCGAAGACGAAGACCCCGGAGACGAACAGACAGGTGACGAAGAGGGGGAAGCCGAAGACGGAGAAGGGTCGACCGAGGAAGACCCCGAAGCGGTCGTCACGGAGACCGAAACCGAGGAGGAAGAGCCAGACGAGGCCGAAGAGCCGGAGACCGGGGGCGAGCGGGTGTTCGCCGCGCCGAGCACCCGGCGCTACGCGCGCGAGGAGGGCGTCGACCTTTCGGCGGTCGATGGGTCCGGTCCCGACGGCCGGGTGCTGCGCGAGGACATCGACGAGCACGCAGGCGGTGAAGGGAGGGAAACCGAGCGACGGAACCTACATCCGAGCGTCGACATCGAACCCACGTCGATAGACGAAGACGAGTCTCGGTCCGAGCGGCGGGACCTCTCGGGACTACGCGGCCAGATCGCCGCAAACATGACCCGTTCGCTGACCGTCACCGCCCAGCTCACCTCCGGGTTCGAGGCCGATGCGACCGAACTCGTCGCGCTCAAAGAGCGCCTGAACGAAAAACACGACGTCCACATCACCTACACGCCGATCCTCCTCAAAGCCGTCGTGCCCGCCTTGAAGGAGTTCCCGCTGGTGAACGCGAGCATCGACGACACCACGGGAGAGGTCGTCGAGAAACACTACTACAACGTCGGCTTTGCGACCCACACCGAGGACGGGCTCATGGTGCCCGTCATCGATGACATCGACGAGAAGTCGATCGTGGAGGTCGCCACAGAGATGCAAGAGCTCGCCGAACAGGCCCGCGACCGCTCCATCGACGTCGCGGACCTCCAGGATGGAACCTTCACGGTGACGAACCTCGCGCTCGACGGCGAGCATCGGACCTTCGGCACGCCGGTCATCAACCATCCCGAGGCCGCCATCATGGGCATCGGTCCCATCGACGAGAAGCCGATTGCAGTAGACGGCGAACTCGAAGTCCGCGAGCGGATTCCGCTGTCGCTGTCCTTCGACCACCGACTTATCGACGGTGTGACGGCCAATCGGTTCATGGAACACGTCATCGAGGCCATCGAAGATACCGATATTCTGCTCTCGCGGCTCTAAGGACGTCCTTGCGAATTCCTCCCCAACCACTAATAGGGTCAGTGACGAATCTTTACCCCTCAGTTGAGCAGAGATAGTTCCAAATAT
>CAZJHA010000020.1:0-17813 GCA_964545755.1 uncultured Halobacteriales archaeon
GTGCGCTTGGAGGCGATGGCGTCGATCTCGTCGATGAAGATGACGGCGGGCTCGTGCTCGCGGGCGACCTCGAACAGATCGCGAACCAGCTTCGCGCCCTCGCCGATGAACTTGTGGACGAGCTCCGAGCCGGCCATCTTGATGAAGGTGGCGTCGGTCTCGTTGGCGACGGCCTTCGCGAGCATCGTCTTGCCCGTTCCGGGCGGGCCGTGCAGCAGGACGCCGCTCGGCGGCTCGATGCCGACCTTCTCGAAGGCGTCGGGTTTGAGCAGCGGCATCTCGACGGTCTCGCGCACCTCGTTCATCTGCTCGTCGAGTCCGCCGATGTCGGCGTAGGTGACGTCGGGGCTCTCCTCGACCTGCATCACCCGGGCGCGCACGTCGGTCTCGTCGTCGAGGGTCTTGACGATCGACAGCGAGTTGTTGACCGCGACCCGGCTGTCGGGTTCGATCTGTGCGCGCATCTCCTCGGTGACTTCGGTGAGCGCCTCCTGGTTGTTGCCGTGCTGTTTGATGATGACGCCGTCGTCGGTCATCTCCTGGACCGTGGCGACGAACAGCGGCGACTGTTTCAACTTCTTGTTCTCGTGGGTGAGCCGTTCGAGCTTCTGTTTGTACTTGTTGTTCTCGGCGTTCGCATCGAGCAACTTGTCGCGCATCTCCTCGTTCTGGCTGTCGAGGATGTCGATGCGGTCTTCGAGCGATTCGATCTTCTCCTGCTGTGAGGCGTCGGTATCGTACGGTTGGTCCACGTCGTCGACCGTATCGGTCATTGCCCACGATAGGACACACTTTCTTAAGAGCGTTCGGGTCGCTACGACCGCTCGACCCGCGCGATGGCCCGGTTCAGCGTCCCTCGTAGCGGACCGGCAGCGACTCGACGCCGTAGATGAACGAACTCCGCGTCGGCGAGAGGTCGGCATCGGCGAGTTCCAGCCCGTCGAGCGAGAGGATTTCGGAGAGAGCGACGCGGGCTTCGAGGCGAGCTAGCGGCGCGCCGAGGCAGTAGTGGGTGCCGTGACCGAAGCCGAGATGGCCGGTCGGCGCGCGGTCGACAACGAACTCCTCGGCGTTCTCGAAGGCGCGCTCGTCGCGATTCGTCGAACCGAGCCACGCCACGACCCGGTCGCCCTCCTCGATGGTCGCGTCGCCGAACGTGACGTCGCTGCGCGCGATGCGCGTCATCGCTTGGACGGGTGCACGATAGCGCAACACCTCCTCGATGGCCGTCCCGATGGCGTTCTCGTCGCCGGCGAGTTCGGAGAGAACGCCCTGATTGCCGAAACAGCGCATCGCGTTCGTGATGAGGTTCGTGGTGGTGATGTTGCCGGCGATGAGCAACAGCATACACATCCCGAGCGCCTCGTCCCGTGGGAGTTTGCTACCGTCGGAGAGTTCGGCAGTCGCAATCGTCGAGAGGAGGTCGTCGCGCGGCTCCTCGCGGCGCTGCTGGAGCAGGTCGAGGAAGTACATCGCCATCTCGCGCTGGCGCGCCGGGGGGGCCTCGGCTCCTTCAGCGCGCCCCCGGCCGGCCCCGCGCGACTCCGTCCACTCCTTGACCGGCGCGCGGTCCTCGACGGGGACGCCGAGCAGTTCGGCGATGACGATGACCGGGAACGGGTAGGCGATCTCCTCGACGAGGTCCATCTCGCCGTCGTTCGCCGCGACCGCATCGTCCATCAGGTCGCTCATCAGGTCTCGCAGGCGCGGCTCCAGCTCGCTCACCGCCCGCGGACTGAAGGCGTCGTCGACCACCGCCCGAAGCTCGTCGTGGCGCGGCGGGTCCTGAAACAGCATCGTATCGAGGATGAGACCCTCGCCCTCGCCGCTCAAGCCCTCGAAGTCGTCGCCATGCGCGGGTTCACCGAGAACGTCTCGTCGTCGGTGATGACGCGCTTGACGTCCGCGTGCCGGAAGACGTCCCACGAACCACGCGAAGGGTCGTAGTGCACGGGCGACCCTTCCCGCATCGTTCCGTACCAATCGAACGGTTCGAGCCACGCATCCGGCTTCGAGAGTGCCTCGGGAAACGCCTGCAGTCCCTGCGGGTCGGCGGAACTCATATCTGTTAGTAGCAACCTACTCACTATCAATCTTTCCCGTCATGGAACGAGCACGAATCGTGCCTGTGAGGGCTTTCCGTGCCGATTTCCGGCCCGGTGGTGACCAAGGGTTTAAATACTCCCATCCCTTACTCGTAGTTGTCGAACGACCCGTTGTACCGTCAGTCAATCCACCCATCCGAGCACGCGCTCACCCAACCCGATATTGGAAGGCACTACACACACCCGACAGCGAGACCCGAGCGAACAGGACGAGCGAACCACCGAAAACGCCCACACGGACGAGTCCGAACGCGTCTGTCCGGAGTGTGGCGGCCGGCTGGTCGAGGACTCGGCCCACGGCGAGACCACCTGTGCCGAGTGCGGGCTAGTCGTCTCCGAGGACGAAATTGACCACGGGCCCGAGTGGCGCGCCTTCGACAGCGCCGAGCGCGACCGGAAGAAACGCACCGGCGCGCCCACCACCAAGATGATGCACGACAAGGGCCTGTCGAGCCAGATCGGCTGGCAGAACAAGGACGCCTACGGCAACGCGCTGAGTTCGCGCAAGCGCCAGCAGATGCAGCGTCTCAGGACGTGGGACGAACGCTTCCGCACCCGCGACTCGAAGGAACGCAACCTGAAGCAGGCCCTCGGCGAGATCGAGCGTATGGCCAGCGCGCTCGGCGTCCCGGAGGACGTCCGCGAGACCGCATCGGTCATCTACCGCCGCGCGCTCGCCGAGGACCTCCTCCCTGGGCGCTCCATCGAAGGCGTTGCGACCGCGGCGCTGTATGCGGGGATTCGTCAGATGGGACTCCCGCGGAGCGTCGAGGAGGTCGGGGCGGTCTCGCGGGTCGACGAGATGGAGTTCAAGCGTGCCTACCGCTACATCAATCAGGAACTCGACCTCGAAATCGGCCCGCCGAACCCCAAACAGTACGTCTCGCGGTTCGCTTCGGACCTCGATGTGAGCGAGGAGACCGAGCGTCGGGCGCGCGAACTGCTTGCGGCGGCCGAGAAGCAGGCCGTCCACAGCGGGAAGAGTCCCGTAGGACTGGCCGGCGCGGCGCTGTACGCCGCCGGCATCCTCACCAACCGCAAACTCACCCAAGACGAGGTCAGCGAGGTCGCGGAAGTCAGCAACGTGACGATTCGCAATCGCTATCACGAACTCATGGAGGTCGCCGAGGACACTGATGCCAACGGTCCCTCCGCGGCGGCCGCCTAGACCACCCGGACCGACGTAACCGACAGCAACCGTTTTGTGGTCCTGATACGACAATCAAGTATGCCGAGCGCGAAGGCCGAGGACTATCTCAAAGCGGTCTATCAGCTCCGTGAGGGCGAGGAGCCGGTCGCCACCTCGACCGTCGCCGAGGCGCTCGATGTCACGGCTCCAACTGTCACGGCGACGATGAAGCGTCTCGAAGACCACGGTCTCGTCACGCGCGAGGAGTACAAAGGTGTGCGACTCACCGAGGACGGCGAGCTGGTCGCCCTTGAGACCATCCGCCACCACCGTCTGCTCGAACTGTTCCTCGCCGAACACCTGAACTACGATTGGGCGGAGGTCCACGACGAGGCAGATCGGTTAGAGCACCACATCAGCGAACGCCTCGAAACCGAACTCGCCGCGACCCTCGGCGACCCGAGCGCCGACCCCCACGGCGCACCCATTCCGTCTGCCGACCTGGAGCCGACCGAGGCCGACGACGAGCCGCTCACCGAGTACGAGGCGGGCGAGACGCTGGTCGTCACGCAGGTCGCCGACAGCGACCCTGAAATCCTCTCTTATCTCGACGACGCCGGCATCCGGCCCGACACCCGGCTCACGATCTGCGAAGTCGCACCCTTCGGCATGCTTACCGTCGCGCCCGAGGACGCCGACGAAACCGTCTCGCTGCCGGCCGAAATCGCCGCCGAGGTCCGCGTGCGGGTCGGCGAGCGCTCGACGGACGAGCCGGCGACTGCTGACTGACTCGCCGCATCCGCGGACGGTCCGTGACGACAGTTTTAATTATCACTCGGCGAAATCTCCGGGTAATGAGACGACGAGGGTTTCTCCGGCGGACGAGTGCTGGGGTCGCCGGGCTGGCGATGCTTGCGGGCTGTATCGGCACTGATGGCGGAGCCAACGGCTCCGCGGGAAGCGATTCTCCGACTGCCGGCAGCCCGGCGAACGCCACCGGCGCGACCGCCGATGGCACGGCGACCACTGGCAATGGGTCGCCGAGCGGCACGGTGCGGGTCGCGACGTACTCGTCGTTCACCGGCAAGGGCACGGCGGGCAACTGGCTCAAATCCGCCTTCGAGAAGCGACAGTCGAACGTCACGGTCGAGTTCCTCACCCCCGAAAACGGCGTCAATCAGTACGTCCAGCGCGCCTCCCAGGGCGCGCCAATCGACGCCGACCTCTACGTGGGACTGAACACGGCCGAACTCGTCCGCGCGCGCAAAACGCTCGACGAGCCGCTCTTCCGGCCGGTCGGGGGGCATCTCGAGGGTCTCGGCAGAGTGAAGAAGCCACTGCGTATCGACCCGCAGGGGCGTGCCGTACCGTACGATACGGGCTACATCTCGCTGGTCTACGACGCGAACGAGGTGCGGGAGCCGAAGACGTTCGAGTCGCTCCTCGAATCGCGCTACGAGGGCGACCTCATCACCGAGAACGCCCAGCAATCGGACCCCGGTCGGGCGTTCCTGCTCTGGTCGATCATCACGCAGGGCGAGGAGAACTATCTCGATTACTGGAAGCAACTCCTCGACAACGGCGTGAAGGTCCTCGCGGATTGGGAACCGGCCTACCAAGCATATACGAACGGCGAGGCACCGATGGTCGTGTCCTATTCGACCGACCAAGTGTACTACCACGGTCCGGACGTCGACATGGCGAGACACCAAATCGGCTTCCTCAACGACCAAGGCTACGCGAACCCCGAGACGATGGCGCTGTTTAGGGATGCGAACAATCCAGCGCTCGGCCGGCGGTTCATGGAGTTCATGCTCACCGAGCGTGCCCAGTCGAACATCGCCGTCAAGAACGTGCAGTTTCCCGCAGTGCGAGGCGTCACGCCCAGCGAGGAGTTCGCAAAGTACGCCAAGGAGCCACCCGAGGCGGTCACCCATTCCTACGACGAACTCGCGGGCAACGTCGAGACGTGGGTCGAGGAGTGGTCGCGGCTGGTCGCAAGCGCGTGAGAACCCGGCGCTTCGCCGAGCGGCTCGTCTTACCCACTGCGTTCGCGCTCACCGTTGGAGTGTTGGCAGTCGTCTTCTACTATCCCGTGCTGAGCGTGCTGCACGAGGCGGTCGTCCGAGCCGGTTCGCTGACGGCTGCCCCGCTGCTCGACGTGCTTGCCGACCCCTTCTACACCGGCGTCGCTCGCTACCTGTTCACCGCACCGCTTTCGATACCGGCCGGCGTGCTCGACTGGATACGGACCGGATTGCCACCCGTGGAGTTCGGCCTGTTCGGTTTTACCGTCTATCAGGCGCTGCTCTCGACGCTGGCGAGCGTCGTCATCGGGCTGCCGGGTGCGTATCTGCTCGCACGATTCGAGTTCCGTGGCCGGCGGACGCTCCGCTCGCTGACCATCCTCCCGTTCGTGCTGCCCTCGATCATGGTCGCGGTCGGCTTCCTCGCCATGTTCGGTCAAAGTGGTCTGCTCAACGACGTGTTGGGCGCGCTCGGTATTGGGCAGGTGAACCTGCTGTTCACGCTCGAAATCATCGTGCTCGCGCATGCGTTCTACAACGCACCGCTGGTCACCCGACTGGTGACCACCGCGTGGGAGACCGTCGATGCCCGCCGTGTCGAGACGGCCCGCGCGCTCGGTGCCGGTCCTTTCCGCGCGTTCCGCGATATCGTGGTGCCACAACTGCTCCCTGCCCTCCTGACCGCCGCGTTGCTCACGTTCGTCTTCACCTTCCTCTCCTTTCCCATCGTGCTCGCGCTCGGGGGGTTGCGCCTCGCCACCGTCGAGGTCTGGCTCTACGCGCGCGTCCAGGACCTCGAACTCGCCGAGGCCGCGACGCTCGGCACCATCGAAACAGTCCTGTCGCTCGCGCTCACGTATCTCTATCTCCGGTACGAGGCGCGACAGACGACCGCGAGCAGCGCCATCGCACCCTCCAGACGGCCGCTCTCGCTCGGCTGGAAAACCCTCCGCGACCCGGTTCGTGTGGGTCTCGCAGTGTACGGTATCGTGGTTCTCGTGCTGTTCGTCGGCCCGCTCGTGAGCATGCTCATCGAAAGCGTCACTGGTCCCAGTGGACTGACGACGGCGTACTACGAGTTCCTGCTCGCCCAGCAGACGACGACGGCGGTCGGGACGACGAGGCCGCTACCGGCAATCGTGAACTCGCTGACCTTCGGCGTCGGGACGCTTGCGCTCGCGGCGCCGATGGGAATCGTCGTCTCGGTGATGGCGACCCGTGGGGGGACCGGCTCGCGGCTGGCCGAGACACTGATGAGCGCGCCGCTTGCGGTCAGCGGCGTCGTCGTCGGGCTGGGCTTGCTCCAGACGCTCGTCTTCGGCACCACGATAGCGGGCCATCGGCTCACCGTTGGCGGCGCGCTCGCCATCGTCCTCGCGCACGCGGTCGCGGCCTATCCATTTGTAACGCGAAACGTCACCCCGGCACTCGCCGGCATCGATTCACAACTGGTCGATTCGGCGCGTTCGCTCGGCGCGAGCCGCTTCCGTGCCCTGCTCGATATCGAGCTACCGCTGATTTCGACGGCGGTACTCGCCGGCGGCGCGTTCGCCTTCGCCATCTCCATCGGCGAGTTCGATACGACGGTCTTACTCGCCGAAGGCGTGGACAGCTACACGATGCCGGTCGCGCTCGAACGCTACATCGGCAATCGCTCGCTCGGACCGAGTCTCGGGCCGGCGACCGCGATGGGCACAGTATTGTTGGTGGTGACGGCAGCGAGCTTCCTCGTCATCGAGCGTCTCGGCGGGCGGTGGGAGCAATGACGCCCGCCGAATCCACAGCATCACCCGGCGTCGAACTCGACGACGTCACCGTCGCGTTCGGTGGCGTCACCGCGCTCGAAAACGCCTCGATAGCGGTCGATGAGGGCGAATTCTTCACGCTCGTCGGGCCGTCTGGCTGTGGGAAGACCACTACCCTCCGGACTGTCGCCGGCTTCGAGACGCCCACTATTGGCGAAATCTACATCGGCGGCCAGCGAGTCACCGACCTCGCGCCCGAACAGCGCGACGTCGGCGTCGTCTTCCAGCATTACGCTCTCTTCCCGCACATGAGTGTGCGCGAGAACGTCGCCTACGGGCTTCGCTTCCGCGACCCGCCCGGCGATGTCTCGACGCGCGAGCGAGTCGACGAACTGCTCGCGCTGGTCGATATGGCAGGGATGGGCGGGCGCGAGCCGACACAGCTGTCGGGCGGCCAGCAGCAACGCATCGCGCTCGCGCGGGCGCTGGCTCCCGGCCCAGACGTCCTGTTGCTCGATGAGCCGCTGTCGGCACTCGACGCGCGCCTCCGCGAGCGCCTTCGAGTGACCATCCGAACCATCCAGCAGGAATTAGGGATTACAACCATCTACGTCACCCACGACCAGAGCGAGGCGCTCGCCATCAGCGACCGCGTCGCGGTCGTCGACGATGGGACCATCGAGCAGATCGCTACCCCTGAAACCGTCTATCGAAATCCGGGTTCGCGGTTCGTCGCGGCGTTCGTCGGCGAGAACAACCTCCTCGATGGCGAAGTGGGTTCGACGACTCCGCCGCGTGCCAGCGTGAACGGTGTCGCCATCGCGTTGCCCGAAACGATGTCAGCCACGGCCGGCGAGTCGGTGACACTCTGTGTGCGTCCCGAGGCGATTGCCCTCGATGAGGGGAACGATGGCTCTCGACCGTCACATGAGGGACCTCCCGACAACGAGACGGCGCTGACCGCGACCGTCGAAAACAGTGAATTTCTCGGCGACGCCTACCGGGTGCACTGCTCGTGGAACGACCACTCGCTACTGGTCAAAACCGATGGTCACGATCCGCCGACGGGAACGGTCCGGTTGCGTATCGATGCGGCGGATATCCACCTGTTCGCGGGCGAAGCAGACTGAACGCGGCGGTCACTCCCGCCGAGCGCGTTCGAGGTCCTCGCGCGTGTCGATATCCCTAAGGATTCCCACATCGTCGGTTTCGAGCAGCGCACCGTCGCTGTCGAGCAGAATGCGCCGACCACCCATGTCGCCACTCACCGCCCGGAGCGCATCGAAGTGCGTCCGTCCGAACAGGACAGGATTGCCGCGCTGGGTCCCGAAAGCGGGAGCCACGGCATCGGCGACGTCTGCATGGAAGACATCGACGAGCGAGTCCACGGTCGCGCCATCGACGAACGGCATGTCGCCGGGGAGGAAGACCGCCGCGTCCGCACCGTTTCCGGCGGCCACACGCGCACCGTGCTCGACGGATGTCGACAGTCCCCGCTCGTAGGAATCGTTTTCGACGAACACCACGTCGAGGTCGGCGAGCGCGTCACGGACGGCGTTCGGTTGGTGGCCGAGCACGGCGACGACGCGCGACACCCGCGAATCGAGAAGCGTGCAGGCGGCACAACGGACGATGGGCGTTCCCCCGACGTCCGCGAGGAGCTTGTTCCGCTCGCCGAAGCGGCTGCTGCCGCCCGCTGCGAGCAGGACGCCGAGCACAGTACCATCGCGTGCCGAGTGCTCCGAAAGCGCCTCCTCGATGTCCCTGTCGGTGATTCGGCGCAACTGCTCGCTCATTCGAGCACCCGATATGGAACGGTCTCTACTACTTCGCCGGCGGCGAGCGAGCGCTCGGCGAGCACGATTCCGTCCGCGGTCGTAACCCGTGTGTTGGCCGCGACGAGACCGGGCGCAAACTGCTCGTTATAGATTGCAAGCGCCGAACCGGCGTGACCGAGCGGGACGGCGGTACCGTCGTCGAAGACGACCGGCACCGCGTATTCGCGGTCGTCGTCGGAAATCTCGACATGGTGGGTAAGCTCCATCGTGACGGATGGCAACCGCTGCTCGCCGGTGAAGAATGGGCGCGCGACGAGCACGGCGGCGGTGTGGGCGGCGAGCGGCTTGCCCGGCAGACCGACGGCGAGTGTACCATCGACGACCGCCGCCATCATCGGGCGGCCCGGCCGGAGGTGCACGCTCTCGAACAGCGGGTCGTGGTCGCCGAGCACCGTGGCGACGTGGTCGGCGCTGCCGACGCTCGTGCCGCCGGTCGTCAACACGGCGTCGTGTGTGGCGGCCGCGCTCTCGATGGCCTCGCGTACGGTCTCCGGGTCGTCCGGCACGCTCTCATGGATGGTCGGCTCGTGACCCCACCCGCCGAGGAGTCCGGCCAGAAACTCCGAGTCGCGGTCGGGCTGGCGACCCTCGTGAATCTCCGTGCCGGTCGCCACGATGGCCACGGAGAACCGCTCGTGAACGGCCACCGATTCGATGCCGACGTCACGCAACAGTGCTGCGTGCCGCGGGGCGAGTCGCGTGCCAGCGTCGAACAGCACCTCGCCCGCTTTCGCCGTACCGCCACGCGGCGAGACGTTCGTTCCCGGCACGAGTGGCGGTCCCGAGAGCCGTCCATCCGTCACGGTGGCGTCCTCACGTTTCAACACGGCGTCGGCCCGGGTGGGCAGCGGCGCGCCGGTGGCGATACGTGCAGCCTCGCCGTCGGCGAGTTTCGGGGGTTCGTCCTCCGGGAAGACCTCCCCCACGACTGCCGGCGACTCGTCGTCGGTGGCGACGGCGAAGCCGTCCATCGTCGCGTAGTCGTGCAGCGGTACGTCTCTCGGTGCGCGCACGTCCGCGGCGAGCGTGCGGCCGGCGAGCGCGTCGAGGGGGACGCTTTCAGCGGGAAGTGCGTCGAGAGCGGCCGTGCGGCGGGCGAGCAGTCGCTCGATTGCGTCCGTACGGGCGACCGTTCCTGTCGAGGGCATGCCTCATCGAGAGGCGAGCACGGTCATATCGTTTCCCCCGACAGCGACTCGTGTCCGCCGGCCACCGGGTGGAGGGACCGTGTCGGGAGGTTTTTGCTGAGCGGATGTGAACAGTGGCTATGGCCAACGCTTGTATCGTCCGGGGAGAAATCCCGGCCGAGGAGTTCGCACTGTACGAGGCACTCAGTTCGTTGCCCGACGTCGAGTTTGAGGTCGAGCGCATCGTCCAGAGCGGCGACGAGGCAGCCATGCCGCTGATGTGGATCCGCAACGCCCCTCTTGAGGCCGTCGAGGAGGCCTTCGAAGAGGACCCGAGCATCGAGGACCTCGAACTGCTCTCGGAGTTCGACGACGAACAGCTCTATCGCATGCAGTGGGTCTCCGAGGTCGAGATGGTGCTCCAGATGCTGACGAACTCGCAGGCGACCATCACCGACGCCTATGGGACCGATGGCCGGTGGTATCTCCGCGTGCTCTACCCCGACCGCGACTCGTTATCGAAGACGGTTCAGTTCGCCGAGGACAACGGGCTGACCTTCGACGTCAAGGCCATCCGGCAGCTCGACGGCCAGCCCGCCGGCCGCTACGGGCTGACCGAGGCCCAGTTCGAGGCGCTCGAAACCGCCCTCGAAGCGGGCTACTACGAAGTACCCCGCGAGACCGACCAGAGCGACCTCGCCGACAGGCTCGACATCTCCCATCAGGCGCTCTCCGAACGGCTGCGCCGGGCGACCGGCGCGCTCATCGAGGACGCACTGCTGGTCGGCGCGGTCGAAGCACGCCGCGACGATTCCTGATGCAAGCGACAGGATATAACCGTTCGCCGCCGAACGTTCGGGGAAATGGGTTCGCCAGGAACGGAACAGCCGACCGACACCCGCGAGGATATCATGGCGGCGACCTATCGTGCACTCTGCAAACACGGCTACGCGAACCTCACGATGCAGGCCATCGCCGACGAGTTCGAGAAGACCAAGGCCGTCCTGCACTATCACTACGACACGAAAGACCAGCTGCTCGCGGCCTTCCTCGAATACATCCTCGGTCAGTTCATGGACCGTCTCGACGTCGACGATGACGACCCGGACGCGCGCCTCGACGCGCTCATCGACGAACTCCTGCTGGGTCTCGGCGACGGGAGCGACGAGAATCATGAATTTCACACGGCGCTGCTCGAGCTGCGCACACAGGCCCCGCACAACGCTGCCTTCCGCGAGCAGCTCACCGCGAACTACGACCTGCTCGTCGATATGCTCACGACCGTCATCGACGACGGCATCGAACAGGGTGTCTTCCACGAGGTCGACGCCGAGCGGCTGGCGACGCTGATACTGGCGACGATGCTCGGCGGGCGCGTCCACCACGTCACGCTCGACCGCGAGGAAACAGCCCTCGACGTGCGCGATGCCCTCGAAACGGAAGTCCTCACGAACCTCCGAAAGGATTGAGTAACCGACGTTAGCGCCCGAGACAACCCAAAGCGAGACCGCCAATACCGGCGAGCGCGGCGAACACGCCGAAGCCGGCTCCGTCGGCGCTCGTTTCAGTTCGATTCGTCCTCGATTCGTTCGCGGTGGATTCCGTCGCGGTCGCCTCCCTCCCCGTCGTTGCCGTACCGGCTGTGACGGTCGTTTCAGTCGCCTCCCCGTTCGCTGTGGTCGTTTCGGGTCGGGCCATCGTGGTCGCCTGGGTGGCCGTCGTGTTCGCCGTCGTCCGGGCGGGCATCTCGGCGGTCGCCGTTTTTGTCGTTTCCGTCGCAGTGATGCGGTTCACCGCACCACCGAGGTCGCCGGCGGAAGTCAACGCGAAGAGTTCGCCCCCGTCGTCGCGGGCGATGGCGATGAGATACCCCTCGACCGCACCGTCTTCCGCACCCTCGACCTGTAGCTGTTCGAACTCCCAGAGACCGTTTCGGGTGGGTGTGGCCGCGAACAGCGACCCCCGCGGTTCGCCCTGTTTGCTGTAGTCGCCGAAGACGTACTTGCCATCCAGAGCGTCGATGCTCCCATCGTAGAGATAGCCGCCGATGACCGAGATGCCGATGGTCTCGCCGTTGCGGGCGTGCGGGTATTCGATGACCGGCTTACGGAGCGGTTCGCCACCCCGAACATCGGGCGGGGTCGCTGTCGGGCAGGTCTCGGGCATGTCGCTCAGGCTCTCAGTTCCATAGCAGTGGGTTCCCTCGCGGACGTTCCAGCCGTAGTTGCCGCCCTTCACGACGCGGTCGACCTCCTCGTAGCGATTCTGCCCGACGTCGGCGGCGTAGAGGTCTCCATCGGAAAAACCCATTCGCCACGGATTGCGAAAGCCCCATGCGTAGTGTTCGTCGAGACCTGTCGTTCCGACCAAGGGATTGTCCTCGGGAATCCCGTAGGGTTTGTCTCCCTCGCGGCTGTCGACGTCAAGACGGAGAATCGAGCCGAGTAGGTTCTCGGTGACGTCCTGGCCGTTGCCGCCTCGATTTTGCTCGTACCAGTCGCTCGCGTGGCCGGGACCCGTATCACGCGGGCCGCCACCGTCGCCGTAGGAGGTGTAGAGATAGCCGTCGGGACCGAACGCGACCGCGCCGCCGTTGTGGACCTTCCGTGGTTCGTGAACTTCCAGAAGAACGCGCTCGGAGTCGGGCCGCGCGCTCGTCCCGTCTGCGGTCGCCTCGAACTCGGCGAGGACTTCGGTGTGTGAGAACTCCTCGGGCGCGTCGTCGGCCAATGGGGCGCTGTAGCGCGCGTAAAAGCGCCGGTTTTCCGCGTAGTTCGGATGGGGTGCGAGACCGAGCAGGCCGCGCTCGCCGACGAGTTCGGCGAGGCGGTCGCGTACGTCGAGAAACGGCTCCTCGCGCAGTTCGTCACCTTCGTTGAGATAGACGATGCCGGGGAGGTCGACGACGAGCCGGCGGTCCTCGCCCGGTAGGAGCGCCATGTCCGTCGGCACCTGAAAGCCGCCGACGACCCGTTCGAGACCGACCGTCGGCCCGGTCGGAACGGCGTTCTCGGTGGTAGTCTCGGTCGTCGCACTCGTTGTGGGCGCATCCAGCCCGAAGCTCACACTACCGCGCATCGAGGCACGGTGTGGCTCACAGATGTATTCGGCCATCCTCTCGGTCGCGGTGAACGCGATGGTCTGGGTCGCGCCCGGTTCGCTCATCACGTTCGTGCGCTTTACCACCTCGCCGTTGCCGTCGAGCAGCGCGATGTTGTGGCCCATCCCGTCCAGGTTCGTCCACGTGATTTGGTAGTCGACGCCGGCTTCGAGTTCGAGCGTCGGGTTCTCCTCGCCGGCGATGGCTCCGGGGCTACGTCCCTGCCAGCCGGCGATTTTCCCGCCGAGTTCGATGGTGCGGGTGTCCTGTGCGCGCCCACGTCCGCTGGCAACGCTCGCGA
Source organism: uncultured Halobacteriales archaeon (assembly GCA_964545755.1). Taxonomy (GTDB): domain Archaea; phylum Halobacteriota; class Halobacteria; order Halobacteriales; family Halococcaceae; genus Halococcus. The sequence continues at coordinate 13,373 of CAZJHA010000020.1, forward strand.
GCGCGCCGGCCGCCGTCAGTCCGAGAAAGCGCCGCCGGCCGACGGCCCGTCGACTCCGCTGGTTCTGTATGTGCTGTGTCGGGTTCACGTGAGGGTTCGCTCACAGCGAGTAGCGCTCGGAACAAAATCGTGACGACTTCGTCGGCCGTGTCGAAGGTCGTGACGTACCGACCGTGTTCGATTTCCCGGTCGAAACGTACAACGCCAGGGAGGGGAGGAGGTTCAGCGCTCGCTGTCCGGAACGACGACGACCTTACCGAAACCCTCGCGCTCCTCCAGCATCTCGTGGGCACGGGCGGCCTCGCTCATCGGCAGCGTCTCCCGAACCTGTGGCTCGAAGGTGCCGTCCCATACCAACGAAAGCACGTCGTCGACCTCGCCGAGGGTGGCCATCGTCGACCCCAGGATGTCGATCTGCTTCCAGAAGACGCGGTTGATGTTGGTCTCGGCCTTCGGGCCGGTGGTCGCCCCGCAGGTCACGAGCCGACCGCCCTTGGCGAGACACTTCGTCGAGTCGTCCCACGTGGCCGGACCGACGTAGTCAACCACGACGTCAACGCCGCGGCCGTCCGTGCGGTCGCGCATCTCGCTCGCGAAATCGGTTTCGGCGTAGTTGATGGTATGGTCGGCTCCACATTCCTCGGCGTACGCCAACTTCTCGTCGGTGCTCGCGGTCGCATACACCTCGGCCCCGGCGTAGTCGGCGATTTGGACTGCTGCCTGTCCCACTCCGCCGGAGGCACCCAGTACGAGAACCGATTCGCCGGCTTCGAGGTCGGCGCGGGTCATCAGCATGCGCCACGCCGTCTGGAAGGTGAGCGGCGCGGCTGCGGCGGTCTCCCAGTCGACGTTCTCGGGGACGTGAACGAGGTTCGAGGCGGGCACGGCCGCCTGCTCGGCGTGTACCCCGCGAACGTGCTCGCCGATGAGGTGATAGCGCTCACACAGGGAGTGCTCGCCGTGGCGACAGAACTCGCACTCGCCACACGAGATGCCTGCCGTGACCGCCACGCGGTCGCCGACTTCGACGCGCGTGACGTCCTCTCCCACCGCTTCGACGATGCCGGCGGCGTCGCTGCCGGGGATGTGAGGCATTTCGAGGTCGACACCCGGCAGTCCGCGGCGCGTGAAGACATCGAGGTGGTTCAACGCACCGGCCTTCACGTCGATGAGCGCTTCGTCCCTGTCGGGTTCGGGGTCGGGGAAGTCGCCGTACTCGATGACGTCGCGGTCGCCGTGTTCGGTGAACTGGACTGCCTGCATGCCCCACGATGCACGCGACGCGCGGATAGCGGTTTCGGTGGCGCTCACAGCGTCACGAGCACCGCCGCCGCGAGCGAGGCAGCGAGCAGGACGGCACTCCAAAGCGCGACGCGGGTGGCGAAGCGGCGGCTCGGCCCGACGACGGTGAGCGCGGCCTTGACGACGATGCTCGACGCGGTGGCGAGCAACACGGCGATGACGGCGGTCTCGCCGGCCAAACTTCCCGTGCGATAGAGCGACACGGTAGAAGCGGTCGCGCCGGCGCTCGAAACCAGCCCCGAGATGACTGCGGTCACATAGAAGCCGACCTCGCCGAACTCCGACTGGGCGATGCCGCCGGCGAGAACGACCACGGTGAACATCGCGCCGAAGGCGAGCACGTTGCACAGCGAGAAGGGGCTATCGAGGTCCATCTCGACAGGAGTGTTCCAGTCGGCAGTGGCGGCGGCGACGGCGACGCTGCCGACGACGATCACCGCAAGCGGGACGAGCGCGCCAACGAGTACGTCCGGCAACGTGAACGCGAGCACGATGGCGAGGTTGCGAAGCGCCATCGCAGCATCGGCGAGCAACACGGCGGCGACGGCATACGAGGTCGCGGAAGGATGCTGGCGCACCGATTCGAGCATCGTTCCCACTACCGCCGTCGAGGAGGCCAGACCCCCAAAGAAGCCCGTGACCGCGATGCCCCTGCCGCCGTAGTTCTTGACGATGGCGTAGTTGACGATGCCGATGGCGGCGACCGCGACGACCATCAGCCACACCACGCGCGGCTCGATTTCGACCGCCAACCGGCCGGTACCGAGCGTGATGCGTCCGGCTGGAAGAAGGGGATAGATGACAAAGGCAAGGATGGCGAACTCGGTCGTCGAGCGGAGTTCCTCACGGGAGAGACCGCCCGCGAACGTGTGGAGTTCGCGCTTGAGCACCAGTAGGAGCGAGGAGAGAACGGCGACGGTCACGCTCTCGATGACGAACCCGGCAGCGGTAAGCGCGCCGATACCGTAGGCGACCAGCATCGACACTGAAGTAGTGAGCGACAGCCCGAGGTCCTCGTCGCGCAGCCCCTGTATCGCCAACACCGTGCCTTGGACGATGACGAGCACGCCACCGACCGCCAGCAGACCGTTTCTGCCGAGCGTGGTGAACACCGCACCGAGCAGGCTGATGAGCGAAAACGTGCGGATGCCGGCTGGCTTGTCCGACCACTCGCGTTCGAGACCCAGAAACAGCCCGAGCGCGCCGGCGAGCGCGATGTGGGCGACCGGGTTGTCGAGCGGGACGGCGAACTGGGCGACGGTACTCACGCTTCGGCGTCCTCGGCCGACGAATAAACGTCCGTCGGCATCCGGTTCGCTACGTCCCCTCGTCGGTGAAGCCGAGTCCGGCGGGCGCGGCGGGCGCGACCAGCGGGCTTTCGGGTAGTCCAGTTCGTGGTTCGGGGGCGTTGTAGCCACGGGGTGCGACGTCGTTCGGCCCGTCGGGATAGAACAGCGAGGCGAGCGCCTGGACGTGCTCGCGCCCGACGCCGAGTTCGAACTGGCCACCGCCGTAGAGGCGGATATCGCGTTCGAGGCAGTGTTCGATGCTGTCGAGCAGGCTCTCGACCGTTCCAAACCGAGAGGGTTTGATGTTGAGCCAGCGCGGCTCGAAGGGCAACGATTCGATGCTTTCGACGCCGGTGATGGGGTGGTCCCAGCTCACTCGGTCTTCCTCGCCCGCGAACAGTTCGCGGGTTTCGTCGGTGAGTCGCGGGTCCTCGAGGAGTGCCTCGGGGAACCCATCGACGATGCGCCGGTAGAGGTCGCTGTCGGCAGGGTTGTCGACCTCAGTACCCTCGTAGGTGCCCTTCAAATCGAGGATGCGCACCGCGCCGGTGGCTGCGATGCTCTCGACCAGTTCGTCGGTCCACTCCGGCGTCGGGTCGAGTTTGAACTCGCTGTCGGGTTGGATGGCCAGCCACTCGTCGATGCGGTCGGTCGTAGGATTGTCGCCGAGTCGCGTACTGATGACGAAGCGCACAGGGCTATATCGTCGGTCGAGTGCAGCCCCGAAGTTCGTCTCGGACTGGCGAAGCGCCAGATCGAGCGCGGCGCTTTCGAGCGCCCACCGCCGGTAGCTGTGGAAGTCCTCGCGGTCGGGGTCGCGGCCGATGAAGAGGTCGACGTTCTCAAGCGCCGCCGAAAACGATTCGATGGTGTACTCGCCAGCGAGGCCCCAGTCGGGGTCCGTGTCGTCGAGGGCGTCGTGCTCCGCGGTGTCGTAGGTCACGTCCTCGCCGTGGCCCACGTGGCCACCGCCGCGGAGCGTCACGACCGTGGTCGCCCGCGCGAACCTGCTCGACGTCTCGCGCTCGTGGCGTTCGAAACCGTGTCCGTCGACGCGCAGCGGCAGGTCGGCGACGTGCTCGTACAGCGTCATTCGTGCCCGTTCGCGCCCTTGGCTCATGAGGATACCGGCGCTCGCGCGAGCTGACTCGCTCGGTGACGCTGCGACGACCGACTATAAGTCCTCGGCGATTGTGGATGGGTCATGACCATCTACACGGGTCGTGGCGACGAGGGCCAGACGGACCTCCGGACGATGAATCGTGTCTCGAAGGCCAGTCCCAGAATCGAAGCCTACGGTACTGTCGACGAGGTGAATGCAACTGTCGGGCGGGTCCGCCCGACGGGTCACGAGGATGTCGACGACCAGTTGCGCGAGGTGCAGAACCACCTCCACGTCGTGCAGGCCGACCTCGCCAACCCCGACCCCGACGCCGAGGACCCACGGATGACCGCCGCGCGCGTCGAGCGCCTGGAGGAGTGGATGGACGCCTACGACGACGAACTCGAACCCCTCCAGTCGTTCATCCTGCCCGGCGGTGGCGATGCGGGCGCGCGACTCCATCATGCCAGAGCGGTCTGTCGGCGTGCCGAGCGCCGCGCGGTCGCGCTCGCCGGTGAGGAGGAAATCAACGAGCAGGCGGTGGTCTACCTGAACCGGCTCTCGGATGCCCTGTTCACCCTCGCGCGCGTGGTGAACCAGCGCGACGGAGTGGGTGAGGAAGCGCCCGACTACTGAAGGCAACGTTTATACTCGGCGGTCGGGAAGTGCCCCTGCGGGTCGGTGATCTAGGCTGGTTATGATACCTCCTTCACACGGAGGAAGTCGGCGGTTCAAATCCGCCCCGACC